>URYM01000025.1 GCA_900552095.1 uncultured Blautia sp.
CAGCAGATTATCTCTTGCTGAACTGAGGCGCGCGACGAGCCGCCTTGAGACCGTACTTCTTACGCTCTTTCATTCTCGGATCACGAGTAAGGAATCCGGCTTTCTTCAGAACCGGTCTGTACTCAGCATCTGCCTGAAGCAGCGCACGGGAAATACCATGACGGATTGCTCCAGCCTGTCCGGTGAATCCACCACCGCGAACATTTACCAGAACATCAAACTTGTCAGCAGTCTCGGTAGCTGCCAGAGGCTGACGAACGATCAGCTTCAGAGTCTCAAGTCCGAAGTACTCGTCGATATCTCTTTTATTGATTGTAATCTTACCGGTACCGGGTACCAGATATACTCTTGCGATAGATTTTTTTCTTCTTCCTGTTCCGTAGTATTTTGCACTAGCCAATGTCTTTTACCTCCTCATTAAAATTTCAGTTCTTCCGGTTTCTGAGCTGCATGGGGATGCTCAGCACCAGCATATACATGAAGCTTGGTAATCATGCTTCTTCCCAGAGGTCCTTTCGGAAGCATGCCTTTGACTGCCAGCTCAATTACTTTCTCCGGTTTCTTAGCCATCATCTCACGCAGAGTAGTCTCTTTCATTCCTCCAACATAGTCGGAATGATTGTAATAAATCTTCTGATCCAGCTTCTTGCCGGTAACAGAAATCTTCTCAGCGTTGATTACGATCACGTAATCACCTGTATCAACATGAGGAGTGAAAACAGGTTTGTTCTTTCCTCTTAAAACCTTTGCAATCTCAGATGCCAGACGACCCAGAGTCTGTCCTTCTGCATCCACTACATACCATTTTCTTTCAATCTTAGCCGGATTAGCCATATAAGTATTCATGGATTTACCTCCTGTAATCAATCTTAATCAATTCTTCTATATCTGTAAAATATCTTTACCGGGGCTTGGATCAGATATTTACGCACTATGTCATGCCAATATATTATATTACACAGATTTCCCTCTGTCAACTGTTTTTTCCTTTTTCTTCGCGGATTTCTGCACTATTTTCTCCTACTCAAAACTCCGTTCCCGGCAGGGAAAATGCACTGCTATCTTTTTGAAAATTTCCTGGAATCCCAGTGCATAGGCAGTGGCAAATACATTCGCTGTAATCCTCAGAAGCACTGCGCCCCAGGGACCGAAAATCGCAGACGCTATGTACACAGCCCCCAGTGTATTAAAAATCGTCTGCCAGGAATAACTGGCAGAAAATCCCACGCCAATCCCCCCGAGAATACCAATATAAGGATGAAGGCTTACAGGAACCAGGTAGTAAATCAGAAGAAACAGCACACACCCCACTGCTCCGAAGGGTGCCCTTCTCTTCGCCCGGTAGAAGACATCTTCCCGGAACATTACCGTCATGGACATAACGCTGATTCCCACCCACATGGTTCGGGGCAGCCCCAGAAGTTCCGCTGCCAGCATAGACGAAGCGATCGCCAGAGAAAATCCCAGCTGCCATCGGCTCCTCTGGCTGGTCAGGTCAAACTCCTTCCTGATATTTTCTGCTGTTCTGCGATATTTTGCCTTCCGGTGATTCTTCCAGTAAACCAGACTGCAGATCACTGCTCCCAGAGCCAGTGCCGCCAGACGCTGCCGGAAAACCACTCCTTTAGCTTCGTATCCTTCCAGAAGCAGAAAGCCCAGAGCAAACGTAAACTGATTATACATGATAATGTTATGGCAGCCTGACACGGAAATGACAAAAAGAGCTGCAAAATTCAGAAGAAATGCCGCTGCGGGAGAAACCAGGTTTGCAGCCTTGGGAACCACCGCCCAGATTGCAAAAATCAGGAGCAGAACTCCAACTCCGTGAGATGTTTTTATTCCGAAATCCGCCTGCCGCATGGCGAGAAGCGCCAGCAACACCACAACGCCCACAATACTGTTGTCATTCCCAAAAACGACAGAAAAAGCCGTAACAAACAAAAAACAGAACGCCACTGTCAGCAGTACCTTAAACACGTACACCGCCGACCACTTCAAACGCAGCTTCCTGTCTTCTGTCTCCGCGATCAATTTCTTGGAATCGGCTGCGTTCAGCTGTAATGTCTGATAAACAGTCAAGAAAATCCCTCCTTTGTTATTAAACGATAAAGGGTATCTTACACATTTTTTCGGCTTTCCACAACCCCGTTAATTTTTCACAAACTTTTCCACAAAATCGACGCCGCTCTTATCTATTTTTCCGTCTCCTCAGGATATTCAATTTTCACCAGTGTCAATCCTTCCGGACGGGCTGTCTCTCCTGCCCGGGAACGGTCTTTTGACATCAGAATTTCCTTTATATATTCCGGAGGATAGCTTCCTCCGCCTACCCGGATCAGCGTTCCTGCTATGATACGCACCATATTATAGAGAAAACCATTTCCCGTAACTCTCAGGGTGATCATGTCTCCCTCTTTTTCCACGTCCAGGCTATACACTGTCCGAACAGTATTCGTCACCTCCGGCTTGTGGGTACAGAATCCGGCAAAATCATGCTCGCCCACCAGAAATGAAGCTGCTTCTTTCATTTTCTCCACATCCAGCAGATAATAATAGAAAAATGAGTAGAGCCGCTTTGTAGGATCCGGAAACTGCCGGTTAAAAATCCGATACTCATACGTCTTCACGGTCTGTGCAAACCGGGGGTGGAAATCCGGTCTTACTTCCCGGGAATCCTGAATCCGTATATCTGCCGGAAGATACGTATTTAAAGCCAGCGCATATTTCTCCGCAGGCATCCGGGCCTCCGTATCAAAAACGACCACCTGCCCCAGAGCATGCACGCCGGCATCCGTCCTGCTGGCCCCCACTGTATGTACCTTAGTCTTCAGAAGACGGGAAAGGCTCTCATCTAGCACCTGCTGAACGGAAATGCCATTGGGCTGTACCTGCCATCCGCAGTAATTTGTACCGTCATATGCCACTGTAAGTCTGATCCGCTTCATTTCTACCACCCCATAATACAGCAGGCTATGGCTGCCGCCAGGTAAAGCCAGATCAGAATATACGCAATCCGGTCTCTTCCCGCGTACTGGAGCGGCTTCATCTGAGTCCTGCCATCCCCTCCGTGATAGCAGCGCGCCTCCATAGCCAGAGCCAGATCATTCGCCCGCCGGAAGGCAGAAACAAACAGAGGCACCAGAAGCGGAACCATGGCTTTGATCTTCTTTATCACGCCGCCGCTCTCAAAATCAGCTCCACGGGCAATCTGGGCTTTCATAATCTTATCTGTCTCTTCCATCAAAATCGGAATAAAACGCAGGGCAATGGACATAACCAGCGCCAGCTCATGAACCGGCACATGAATCTTGTTCAGCGGGCGCAGCAGCCTCTCCAGACCATCCGTCAGCTGATTGGGAGTGGTTGTCAGTGTCATAAGAGAAGCACCTATTACCAGTTCAACCAGGCGCACTGCCATTTTACCTGCCAGAATCAGACCTTCTTCTGTAATTTTCAGGAATTTCCACTGCCAGATCACAGTTCCCGGTGTCAGAAAGATATTGAAGGCCAGAGTGATCACCAGCAGCACCACGATGGCCTTCAGTCCCTTTACCATGAAGGAAAACGGCACCTTTGACACCTTTATCATAATGACAAGCACTGCCGTGGCGATGAGATAGCCCACCCACCCCTGAAAAAGGAACAGGGATATGATAAACATCAGGGTTCCCACAAACTTCACCCGGGGATCCAGACGGTGAAGCAGGGAATTTCCCGGATAATATTGTCCAATTGTAATATCTCTGAGCATTTCCTATTTCCTTCCCAGTGCCTGCAGGATAGACTTTTTCGCTTCTTCCACGGTAATCGCAGACGTGTCTACCTGAAGTCCCTTTTCTTTTAGTGCATGCATGATATAGGTGATCTGCGGAGCCGCCAGCCCGATCTTCTCCAGCTCCTTATAATGGGAAAAAACTTCCTTCGGCGTTCCGTCAAAAGCCATCTTTCCCTGGTTCATCACAATAATACGCTCCACATAACGGGCGATGTCTTCCATACTGTGAGAAACCAGTACGATTGAAATCCCCCGATTTTCATGGAGCCAGGCAATCTGATCCAGAATCTCGTCCCGCCCCTGGGGATCCAGCCCTGCTGTGGGTTCATCCAGTACCAGGACTTTCGGTTCCATAGCCAGCACACCGGCGATAGCCACCCGTCGTTTCTGTCCTCCGGACAGCTCAAAGGGCGATCTAGCAAACAGTTCCTCTTCCACACCTACCTGGCGAAGAGCCTCCCGAGCCCGCCGCTCACACTCCTCCTGAGTCAGCCCCTGATTGGAGGGACCGAAACATACATCTTTTAAGACCTGATCCTCAAAGAGCTGATGTTCCGGGTACTGGAAGACTAATCCCACCTGACTTCTCAGAGTTCTGAGTGGATAACCTTCCTCCCACACATCCCGCCCTTCAAAGAGAACTCTTCCCTCTGTGGGCCGGATCAGACCGTTAAAATGCTGGATCAATGTGGATTTTCCGCTGCCCGTATGGCCAATAATCCCCACAAACTGTCCCTGCGGGATTTCCAGATCGATCTGCTCCAGGGCATGCATTTCATAAACTGTTCCAGGATTATACGTATACGTTACCTTTTCTAATTTTATCGACATAATGCTTCCACCAGCTCCTCTGTGGTCAGTATTCCCTCCGGCAGATCTGCCCCTTCCTTTTTCAGCTCATGGGCCAGAAGGGTAACCTGGGGCACATCCAGGCGATAACTCTGCAGTTTTTCCACCTGAGCAAAAATTTCCCTGGGCGTTCCCTCCATCACCAGTTTGCCCGCATCCATAACAAAAACCCGGTCTGCCAGGATCACCTCTTCCATATAATGAGTGATCAGGATTACGGTCACTCCTTCCTGACGGTTTAATTCCCGCACCGCCCGCAGTACATCCTTTCTCCCGTTGGGATCCAGCATCGCTGTGGGCTCATCCAGAACAATACATCTGGGCCGCATAGCCATCACTCCGGCGATAGCCACTCTCTGCTTCTGGCCTCCGGACAGTTTATTGGGAGAATGACTGCGATAGGCCATCATTCCCACCGCTTCCAGGCTCTTTTCCACCCGGATCCAGATATCCTCTGTTGGAACGCCCAGATTCTCCGGTCCAAATCCCACATCTTCCTCCACCACGCTGCCGATAATCTGATTGTCCGGATTCTGAAAAACCATTCCCGCTTTCTGCCGGACCTGCCACAGTTCATCTGCTGCCGAAGTGTCTACCTGATCCAGCCAGACTGTTCCCTCCGTAGGCAGGAGCAGGGCATTGATATGCTTGGCAAATGTGGATTTTCCAGAACCATTGTGTCCCAGAACTGCCACAAACTGCCCTTCTTTGATATCGAGGCTTACATCATCAAGAGCTCTGCTGGTCTCCTGGATCTCCTCTCCCTGCTCTGTCTCCACATATTTTTTATAATCATACGTCACATTTTTTGCTTTCAGGATTCTCATTTTGCGCCTGCTTTCTCTCCCGTTATCACGGAGTCTGCTCTCTCTCAATCAGCTGATCAATCAGTGCCCAGATTTCTTCTCTTCCCTGCTTGGTTTCCGCAGAAAACGGTATCATCTGTGTCCCCGGACGTACCTCAAGCCCCTGACGCAGAACTTTTAGCTGTTTCTGCACCTGGCTGCGCTTGATCTTATCCAGTTTTGTGGCTATAATTATGGGCTCATACCCCTGTTCGCAGATCCAGTGATACATAAGGCGGTCATTGCCCGACGGTTCATGGCGAATATCAATCAGCAGAAACACCGCCCTCAATGTGGGCGACTGGTGCAGATAATCCTCGATCATCCTGCCCCACTTCGCCTTCACTGCCTCTGATACCTTCGCATATCCGTACCCCGGCAGATCTACCAGATACATCTGTTCATTTACATTGTAAAAATTGATGGTCTGAGTTTTCCCCGGCTGGGAACTGGTTCTGGCCAGAGATTTCCGGTTCATCAGACCATTGATCAGGGAGGATTTCCCCACGTTGGATTTCCCGGCAAAGGCCACTTCCGGCCTCCCGGTCTGCGGAATCTTGCTGGTAATTCCACAGACAAGATCCAGTGATACCTGTTTAATTACCATTTCACTCTTTCCTCTCTGCAAGGGCCTGCAAAAGCACTTCTTCCATCTGTTTCACAAACACGATTTCCAGTCCTTCCGTGATCTCAGACTCAATCTCTTCCACATCCGGCCGGTTCTCATCCGGAACCAGAATCTTTTTGATTCCTGCCTTTTTGGCCGCCAGAAGTTTCTCCTTCAGTCCGCCGATGGGCAGCACTCTTCCCCGCAGGGTAATCTCGCCGGTCATGGCCACATCCGCCCGCACCGGTATCCCGGTAACTGCCGAGAGCACTGCCGTAGCCATAGTGATTCCCGCGGAAGGACCATCTTTGGGAACTGCCCCCGCCGGAATATGGATATGGATATCGTGTTCCTCAAAAAATTTCTTTTCAATTCCATAGCGGTCCGCCACAGAACGTATGTAACTGATTCCTGCCCGGGCCGACTCTTTCATCACATCTCCCAGCTGACCGGTCAGAAGAAACTCTCCCTTTCCAGGGAGAAGATTAACCTCTATCTGCAGGGTATCGCCCCCCACGCTGGTCCACGCCAGTCCCCGGACAATCCCCACTTCATCTCTGCTGTTCGCCTTCTGAAAATGATATCTGGATTTTCCCAGATACTCTTCCAGATTCTTTTCTGTGACAGTAATCCTCCTGCGCTTCTCCTCCAGAATCTTTCTGGCTGCCTTTCGGCAGATTTCTCCGATTTTCCGCTCCAGCGTCCGGACACCGGCCTCTCTTGTATAACCGGAAATCACAGCCTCCAGCGCCTCTTCTCTGAGGATCAGCTGGCCTTTTTTCAGTCCGTTGGCTTCCATCTGCCGCGGAACCAGGTGTTTCTGCGCAATATGTTTTTTCTCATTTTCCGTGTAGCTACCAACCTCTATGATTTCCATCCGGTCCAGAAGAGGACGGGGAATCGCAGACAGGTCATTTGCAGTAGCGATAAAGAGTACCTGGGACAGATCCAGCGGGATCTCCACATAATGATCCACAAAATGCTTATTCTGTTCCCCGTCCAGCACCTCCAGAAGTGCCGAGGAAGTATCCCCCTTATAGTCACTGCTCACTTTATCAATCTCATCCAGAAGCATGAGCGGATTCTTTACCTTTGCCTGAACAAGTCCCTGCACAAGGCGCCCCGGCATAGCCCCCACATAGGTACGCCGGTGTCCCCGGATCTCCGCCTCATCTCTCACACCGCCCAGACAGATCCGGACATACTGTTTTTCCAGAGCCCGCGCAATGGATCGGGCAATCGAAGTCTTTCCGGTTCCGGGAGGTCCCGCCAGACACAGGATCGGACTCTGGCCTTTTTCTGTGAGCGTCCGCACTGCCAGATACTCCAGCACCCTCTCCTTCACCTTCTCAAGACCGTAATGATCCTCATTCAGAACCTCTCTTGCCCGTTTCAGATCCTCATTGTCCGTGCTTTCTCTGTCCCACGGAAGCGATAAGAGGGTCTCGATATATCCCCGGATTACCGCGCTCTCAGAACTATTATATCCCACATTCTTAAAACGCCGGATTTCTTCCCGGATCTTATCCTTCATCTCATCGGAAGCCTCCAGCTTCTCTGCCGCCTCCGCAAAACGGTCGGCATCCAGCATCGATGTATCGTCTCCCAGTTCCTCGCGGATCAGCTTCAGCTGCTCTCTTAAAAGATACTCTCTCTGGCCTTTGTCCACGCGTTCCTGCACCTTCCGCTGAATATCCGCCCGGATCTGCATCACTTCAATCTCATTGGCCAGAATTACGCCCAATGTTTCGTATCGCTCGGTCAGGCCGGCCGCCTCCAGAAGCTTCTGTCTCTTTTCATAATCCAGAGGAAGATTGATGCTGATCTGATCGACCAGAAGCTCCACATCCTGCAGCTCCATAAACTGGCTGCTCAGCTCCCGGCTGACCTTCGGATTTTCCCGGCAATAGCTGCCGAAAAGTTCCCTCATCCCCTGCAGCATAGCCTCCCGGGCATTTTCCGCCAGATCCTCCCCTTCCGGCCGGACTTCCTCAATTTCCGCCAGAAGATACCCTTCCTCTTCTTTCAATGCCCACAGCTGTGCCCGCTGCTGTCCTTCTACCAGAACACGCATCATATTTTTGGGAAGCTTCACGATCTGCTTCACCTGAGCAATACAGCCCATCTCATACAAATCCGCCTGTCCCGGTTCTTCCACCGCAGGATCCCTCTGCGTCACCAGAAAAATTTTCTGTTCCTCCTGCATGGCTTCTTCCAGAGAACGGATCGATCTGGGCCGGTTAATATCAAAATGTACAATCATATCCGGCAGGATTGTGGTTCCCCGAAGCGCCAACGCCGGTAATACTCTCCTCAAGTCGTTCACCTCTACCTCTTTTTCTTATGCGGTGGCCGGGCCGCCTTTCTTTTTTCCGCCCTGCCTGCGGACCGGCACTGCTGCCTCCCCGTAGGAAAGCACCGGAGCTGTCTTTCCTTCTACCGCATCTTCTGTAATAATACAGCTTCTGATCGTATTGTCTGAAGGTGTCTCAAACATTACGTCCATCAGCGTCTTTTCCATAATCGAACGAAGCCCTCTGGCACCTGTCTTGCGATCCATCGCCTTTCTCGCGATCCGCTTAAGCGCCGCTTCATCAAAATTCAGTTCCACACCATCCAGTTCAAACAGTTTTCTGTACTGTTTTACCAGAGAGTTCTTCGGCTCTTTCAAAATGCGCACCAGCGCTTCCTCATCCAGAGAATCCAGAGATACCACCACCGGAACCCGCCCGATAAACTCCGGGATCAGACCGAATTTGATGAAATCCTCCGGCATCACGTGACGGAGTACTTCTCCTACGTTCTGCTTCTCCTCTGCCGTTTTGCCCAGAGAAGCGTTAAATCCGATCGCCTTGGTATCTTCTCTGGTCTCGATAATTTTATCCAGTCCCTCAAAAGCACCTCCGCAGATAAAGAGAATATTGGAGGTGTCAATCTGAAGGAATTCCTGATGGGGATGCTTTCTTCCCCCCTGAGGCGGCACGCTGGCGACCGTCCCTTCCAGAATCTTCAGAAGAGCCTGCTGAACACCCTCCCCGGATACATCCCGTGTAATGGATGCATTCTCAGACTTTCTTGTGATTTTGTCAATTTCATCGATATAGATAATGCCGTGTTCCGCACGCTCAATATCGTAATCGGCCGCCTGAATGATCTTCAGCAGAATATTTTCCACATCTTCTCCCACGTAACCGGCTTCTGTCAGTGTGGTGGCATCTGCAATTGCAAAAGGAACATTCAACAGCCTAGCCAGCGTCTGCGCCAGCAGCGTCTTCCCCGAACCTGTGGGTCCCAGCATAAGGATATTGCTCTTCTGAAGTTCCACATCCAGATTCTTGTCCGCCAGCACCCGCTTGTAATGATTATACACCGCAACTGACAGTACTTTTTTTGCTTCGTCCTGGCCGATCACATAATCATCCAGGATTGCCTTCATCTCCTGAGGTGTGTGCAGGTTAATCTCCTGCTCCTGATCTTCCTCTCCGGCAAGTTCCTCCTCAACGATCTCCGAGCAGATCTCCACACAATAATTACAGATGTATGCTCCATTGGGACCGGAGATCATCTTCTGTACCTGCTCCTCTGCCCTGCCGCAGAAAGAACATCTTATTTTAGGGGTATTCCCTTTTGCTGCCATACTTTCTAAATCCTTTCCTCTGCTCCGCCTGAAAACGAAGCTTTCCATATAGACCACATAAGACTCCTACGCCTGGCAGGAGTCTTATTGCTGCTTATACTCTGTTGGTAATAACGCTGTCGATCAGGCCGTAAGCCTTCGCTTCCTCAGCGGACATATAGTTGTCCCGCTCGGTATCACGCTCGATAATCTCCAGCGGCTGTCCGGTATTTTCTGCCAGAATCGTGTTCAGCTTCTTCCGGATCTTCAAAATATGCTCGGCAACAATGTTAATCTCTGTTGCCTGTCCCTGGGCTCCTCCGGAGGGCTGATGAATCATGATCTCCGCATTGGGCAGAGCCAGACGCTTGCCTTTTGCTCCGCCGGAAAGGAGAAACGCTCCCATACTGGCCGCCATTCCGATACAGATGGTGGACACATCGCATTTTACATACTGCATCGTGTCATAGATTGCCAGTCCTGCAGTCACGGATCCGCCTGGGCTGTTGATGTACAGCTGAATATCTCTTCCCGGATCTTCTGATTCCAGAAACAGAAGCTGTGCTACCACCAGGCTTGCGGTCACATCATTGACTTCCTCACCCAGAAAAATAATCCTGTCCTTCAAAAGCCGTGAATAAATGTCGTAATTTCTCTCTCCCCTGCTGGTCTGTTCAACCACATATGGTACTAAACTCATAAAAATGCCTCCCTTTCCTGCTGTTTAAGGGCTTACACTTCCTTTGCAGCCTCAGTGATCAGAGTAATTGCCTGCTGTACTGCCATATCCTGCTTCAGCTGCTCTTTCTCGTGCTCACCCATCATATCTTTCAGCTTATCTGCATCCATCTTGTACATGTCAGCCATTTTCTTGATCTCCTCAAACAGCTGCTCGTCAGAAATCTGGATGTTCTCTGCCACCGCAATCTGCTCCAGAACCAGTCTGCTCTGGATTCTCTTAAGTGCCTGCGGTTTCATCTGCTCCATCAGAGTGTCAATGCTGGTTCCGGTGAACTGCATATACTGATCCATGGTCAGACCCTGAGACTGCATTCTTCTTGCAAAATCATCCATCATCTGGCGGGTCTGGGTCTCGATCATTGCCTCCGGAATTTCCATCTGGGCATCCTCGATCACTTTAGTCAGGACAGCGTCTTCCTTGTCGCGGCGGATATCCTCCAGCTTGCTCTCCTCGATATTCTTCTTAATATCTGCCTTGTACTCTTCCAGAGTATCAAACTCGGAAACATCTTTTGCGAAATCGTCGTTCAGCTCCGGCAGTTCTTTCTTCTCAATCTTGTGTACGGTACACTTAAAGGTTGCAGCCTTGCCTTTCAGCTCCTCTGCCTGATAATCTTCGGGGAAGGTCACATTTACTTCTACTTCTTTGTCCACTTCCGCACCGATCAGCTGCTCCTCAAATCCCGGAATAAATGCGCCGGAACCGATGGTCAGCGGGTACTGCTCGCCCTTTCCTCCCTGGAAAGCCTCTCCGTCTACAAATCCTTCAAAATCCAGAACAACCAGATCGCCGTTTTCCACAGCACGTCCCTCTACGGCCGTGATGCGGGAATTCTTCTCCTGCTCTTTTAAAAGTTCTGCCTGGATCTCCTCATCGGTAACTTCTACCGTCTTCTTCTCGACTTCTACACCTTTGTACCCGCCCAGAACAACTTCCGGCTTCACAGCAACCTCAGCAGTGAAAATAAAGGTTTTTCCCTTCTCAATCTGGGTAACTTCAATATCCGGCTGGGACACGATATCCAGTCCGGACTCGTCTGCTGCATTTGCATATGCCTCCGGCATCAGAATGTTAGCCGCATCCTCATAGAACACCTGCGGTCCGTACATTTTCTCAATCATTGCCATGGGGGCTTTTCCTTTCCGGAATCCCGGCAGAGAAATGTGATTTTTCTGCTTCTGATATGCCTTCTGCATTGCTTTTCCAAATTCTTCAGCGGAAACTTCAATTGTCAGTTTCGCCATGTTCTTTTCTAATTTTTCCACCTGTACGCTCATGGTATTTAGTTCCTCCTTAATTTATATCCCTCCGGTCTCTGCCCGGCTATTATTTCCATCAGGCTCCCCCCGTTCGGGTTGAAAAGTATTACACTTCTCCATGCTCACAGTCATTGTAATACTATACCATAACCCGCAAAAAAAAACTAGCACTTTTTTAACATTTCTGGGGAGTTTCCAGGGTGTAAAGAATGGACTCTCTCACTTTTTCAGACGTTTCTTTTCCTCTCAGAAGGGAAATCAGTTCCAGTCCAAAGGCAATAGCTGTCCCCATCCCCCGGCTTGTGGTAATTCGGCCGTCTGTGACCACAGCTTCTTTTCCCACTGCCGCTTTTCTTAATTTTTCTTCAAAACCCGGATAACATACTGCTTTTTTCCCTTCCAGAAGTCCCAGTTCTCCCAGCACGCTGGGCGCCGCACAGATCGCTGCGACCCGCTGTCCTCTCCCGTCACTCTTTTTCAAAAGTTCTGTCAGCGCCTCGCAGGCTGCCAGATTCTTCGTCCCGGGCATTCCTCCCGGAAGGACAAGAAGGTCTGCCTCCCCGGCTTTCGCCTGCTTCAGGAGACAGTCCGCTTCCACACTGATCCCGTGAGAACCGGTGACGCGCACCGTATCTCCCACCGAAACCGTAACCGTATCAATCCCAGCACGGCGCAACAGATCTACAACCGTCAGACCTTCTATTTCTTCAAATCCTTCCGCCAGAAACACACACACCTCTGCCATACTGATTCCTCCTCTGTCCATATCTGTTTTTATTTTTCTCAGTATAGCACAGGAAAAAAATCACGTCCAGCAAACAGAAGCACACATTTTTTTATTTTTCTGCCGCTTTTTGGGCAAATGCAGTATTTACCAGATTCTCATACACGGTCCGCTCTTCCAGCTCTCCCGCGTCTTCCAGAATATCTTCCAGCAGCTCAAAACTTTCCTGTTCAAAGATCAGATCTTCCTTCCAGGTATCCTGCTCCTGATAACGCCTTACAATAGCCGTCACCGTCTCCAGATCACTCTCCGCAAACTGCGGTGCGATCACCTCCGCAATTTCCTCCGGCGTATGAGAATTTACATAATCCATTCCTCTTTGCAGCCCGTTTACAAACTTCTGCACCGTCTCCGGATGTTCCTTCAGATAGCTGCTTTTTGCGCTGTATGCCGTGTAAGGTACATAGCCGGAATCTACGCCGCAGGAAGCCACCACATAACCGTCTCCCTGCTGTTCCAGCGCTGTGGCAGAGGGTTCAAATTCAACCGTAAAGTCTCCCTGTCCCCCAGAAAATGCCGCTGCAGTAGAGCCAAAATCAATCCCCTGCTCAATCTCCAGATCTGTTTCCGGATCCAGTCCGTTTTTCTTTAAGATATATTCAAAAACCATCTCCGGCATGCCGCCTGTCGCCACTAATACAATGTAAATAATTGTTCGATAACTGTTCTGCAGTCATTTGAGCCGGTAAATCCGGCAGATATTGACGTATCAGTTCCGTAATTTCTTCTTCTGATTTCACAATCGTGTAAGGTTTCAGCGGATTATCCGTATCTTCCAGAATCCCCAATTCTTTCATCAGATTGATGTAAGGCAAGATACTTTGTTTCGTTTTCTTAAATCCCAGTGCTGTGATATGCTCAGATAAATATTTTGCCGAAGTATAACCACGCACATCTTCTGTAATCAGTTTCATCACAAGAGCGATTACCGTATTCTCCCGACGATTCATCTCATCGGCAGGACTGTAAT
>URYM01000026.1 GCA_900552095.1 uncultured Blautia sp.
CCCTCTCACCTCTATCAAAGGGTACCTGGAAGCCTTTCTGGACGGGACGATCCCGCCTGAAATGCAGGAAAAATATCTGAAGATCCTGCTCTTCGAGACGGAGCGTCTGAGCAAACTGACTCAGAATCTCCTCTCCCTGAACACCTTCGACAGCAAGGGGCGGATGCTGAACCTGACGGATTTTGATATCAATGAGGTCATAAAAAATACGGCAGCCACCTTCGAGGGGACCTGCCGTACCAAACGGATCACGATCCAGCTGCTCCTGCAGGGCGATTCCCTCTCTGTCAATGCCGACATGGGGAAGATCCAGCAGGTACTCTGCAACCTGATCGATAACGCAATTAAATTCAGTTTTCATGACTCTCTGATCACCGTGGAGACAACCGAACGTCACGGGAAAGTCTTTGTCTCCGTCAAAGACAGCGGAGAGGGAATTGCAAAAGATAATCTTCCCCGGATCTGGGAACGCTTCTTCAAAGAAGACAGCTCCCGGGGAAAGGATCGCAAGGGAACCGGCCTGGGGCTGGCTATCGTAAAAGATATCATAACCGCCCACAACCAGAACATCAACGTGATCAGCACCCAGGGAGCCGGAAGCGAATTTATCTTTACGCTGGATAAAACAAAAAAATAGCGGAACTCTCCCGGCTCACTTCCATTCATACCGGGTCAGATGACCTTCCGCCTGCATGTGGGCAAATCCCTGCTGGCGCAGCGCCTCATAGAGTACAATAGCCACTGAATTGCTCAGGTTCAGAGAGCGGATCTTATCCAGCATGGGGATCCGGATTGCTGTCTCCTGATTTTCCAGAAGGATCTCTTCCGGGATTCCTCCGCTCTCTTTTCCGAACATAAGATAACAGTCGGGTTCATAGGAAACTTCTGTGTAACACCGGGGCGCTTTGGTCGATGCCATATAGACCTTCGCCCCGGGATTTTTTTCCAGAAAATCCTGATAGTTCACATAGCGCGTCACATCCAGATCCTTCCAGTAATCCATGCCGGCTCTCCTGATCGCCTTTTCATTCAGCCGAAATCCCAGCGGTTCGATCAGGTGCAGCCGGGCTCCGGAAGCCACGCAGGTTCTTCCGATATTTCCCGTGTTTGCAGGAATCTCCGGTTCAAATAATACAATATTGATCATTTCTTTCACCCCATCACTTTGTAAAGCTCATCTGTCTGCGGCCGGGTCAGATACTGTACATCCTCCCCGTTTCTCACGATCCGATCCTTCCCGGAAGTGGTCCTTCCCACCACCGCGGCCGGAATGCCTGCCCGCTCCAGTTCCCGCACGAGCCCGGGGCCATCCTCTGTCACTGCCAGAACAGAACCGCTGGACATGATATGATACGGATTCAGATGAAAGACCTCGCAGATCTCCACCGTCTCCTGCCGGATGGGAATCTTCTTCAGATCTGCCTCCAGACCTACGTTCGCCCCTTCCGCCACCTCCCAGAGTGCGCCGAAAACGCCTCCCTCGGTGATGTCATGCATGGCACACACGCCTGCCGCCGCTGCGGCCCCCGCGTCCGGCACCACCGAGAGATAACGGTCAAACTCCCTGGCGGTCCGGACAAATTCCGGAGAAAATTCTTTTAAAAGTTCCTCCTCCTTCTCTTTGGCGAGAATTGCGGTCGCCTCCAGACCGATCCATTTGGTAACCACCAGATCCTGACCCGGTCTGACCCGGGAAAGATCAGGCATCTGATCCTGACGCAGTTTTCCCACACCGGTGACGGAAATCAGGGGCTGGCGCACTACATTTGTGATCTCCGTGTGGCCTCCCAGAACTTCCATCCCCAGTTTCTCACAGGTCGATTCCACTTCCTGCATCATTGCCCGAATCTGGGGCTCCTCCACCGTATCCGGCAAAAGCAGCGTCAGCATAATGCCCAGAGGCTCTGCCCCGGACACTGCCAGATCATTCGCTGTGATATGGACTGCCTGACTTCCCATATCTTTGACCGTGCCCGTAATCGGATCCGTGGACATAACCAGGATTTCTCCGTCTTTCAGCTTCAGAGCGGCACAGTCCCTGCCCACTGCCGGGCCTGACAGAACCTCTTCTCTCCTGTGTTTTATCTGCCTGAGCACAGAGCGCACCAGCACCTGCTCCGGCAATTTTCCGATCTTCATCTTTCTCCTCCTGCCCGTCTTATATGCCGTACTTTTTCTTCAGACTGAACACATCATTAAGCGAATTACTTTGGATCGCCTCTCTCATCTCGCCCACCAGTTCCGTATTTCCGGACTTGATCCCCACATCATAAACTGCATTGGAGACTGCATAGACGCTGCTGTTCACCTGATCCGTACTGGTCTGTCCATTTTCCGTGACTTCCTTCCAGAGCTTGGCCTTGTAGCCGGTCTTGGGCGCATTGACCTCTGTTATGGTTCCGATGGTCTTTTCACTGTCCGCCTGAAGTTTCGTTCCCGGATCCGTCTGACTGATGATCTCATTATAATAGCGGATCGTTCTGCCAGGATCCCGGTACTCCTCTCCATAGATCCGGAAACCTACCCGGCCATTCTGAGTATACCCCTCAATATAAATCGGCGCATTCGTATTATTTTTAAACTTGAAATCCTTGGATCCCTCTGCGATAGCCGCATCAAAACCAGGATCAGAATAAGACACCATCATCGAATGGTTATACCGCTCCGTCACTTCCAGTTCTGCCTTCAGGACTGCCTGATAAAGGGTGGTCGATACCTGGCAGATCCCTCCGCCGTAATCATACACCACCTTGCCTCCCCGGTATTCCGCCGCTTTGGCATAGCCGTTTTCTTCGTTAAAAGGAACCACCTTTTTCAGCATGGCAAACTCTTCTCCCGGATAGATAACCGTCCCGCTTACCTTGCGCACACCCGCCTCCACATTCTTACACCGGGCGCCCGCGTCTGCCGCATACTCCGTGGATGCCTCTCCCAGTACATCCTGCACTTTTCCCAGTTCTTCCGGATCTGACTGGCCTTCCACCGTATTCATCACCAGCTCCACACGGCCGTCTTCCAGACCGTTCCACTCATTGGAAATGTACTCCTGCACCGCCTCCACGGAGGCCTCCACATCGATCTCACTTCCCGCAGAACCGCTGATGATCTCGAAGCTTCCATCTTCTTTCTTCACCAGCTGGGAGTCCACAGACTCTTCATTATAAGGTACACATTTTTCTTCCAGAGCGGTCTTTACCTTCTCCGGATCCACACTGTAACCCAGACGGAGTGTATGACCGTCCCCCTTCAGTTCCTGCTGCTGCCGGTAGCGGTGAACCAGATTCCCCTGACGCCCGTAGGCGAGCGCCTCCCGCGCGGCATCATCCGTATCTACGGTAAGCCCAAGATCCTGCACGTTGATCGTGACCGTGTGAAGGTTCATCTGCATCTGAATCCCCTGCTGCAGGGCTTTTTCCTCCTGTTTCCTTGCCTCCGCTTCTACTTCCGCCTCGGTCATGCCGGAAATCTCCACTGCTCCCAGCCAGACGCCCTGCATCACGGTATCTTCTGCCGCCAGAACCGGAACCGCGCCCCGGGTCAGCATTCCCAGAAGCAGACCTGCGGCCAGTACTTTTGCTTTCTTCATTCTTCTCACCTGTACTTTCAAATCCTGTATTCGGGTTATCAGATCAGATATTCTGTGATCATAGGGATCACCATTGCCAGAATCATAATGACTGCAATCGCTCCGGCGATGATCCGCTGTGTTTTTCTTTTCATTTTCCCGCCTCCATTCTCCCGTGTTCCAGAATGATCTTATCGATCGTACGGGACGCTTCATTTCTGGTAAGGCTGTCAATCTCAACAGCTAGGGTTATTTTATGATATTTCAGCAGATCATGCAAGTAAACTTTTTGCCGCACTGTAATAGGCGCCCTCTTCTTCACCGCATAACGGAGCACCTGTTCCTCAAAATATTCCGGGGCTGTCTCCCCCCAGATTTCCTTCATCCGCTCAAAGATCTGTCCCGCTGCCCGGGCGTCTTCCAGCGCCCGGTGGGCGTGATCCAGCGATATGCCAAAATAAAGACAGAGATCTCCCAGCCTCCTGCTGGGAAGTTCCGCAAGAAAGATCCTGGCAAGCTTCAGACTGTCGCAGCCCATTTTCTCAAAAGGCATTCCCTGATCTGCCGCCTGGTGCTTCAGAAATCCATAATCAAACATCAGATTATGCCCCAGCAGGGGATAACCGGCCGCAAATTCCGCAAAGGCTTCCATAGCCTCCCCGGCGGAAGGCTGCCCCTTTACCATCTCATCCGTAATGCCTGTCAGCTCCCGGATCCTCTCCGGGATCTCCATCCGTGGATTGATCAGCATCTGAAACTGACCGGCTTCCTGCCCGTCCCGGATCTTCACCGCTCCAATTTCCAGAATCCGGTCCCTGGCCGGATTCAGTCCAGTCGTTTCCAGATCCACCGCTACATACCGATCCATCTCTCACCTCCCGTTCCCCGTCAGATCCTCCTCCTTCAGCACGACCATACGCGCGCTGTAATTCAGAGGATCCCGTCTCTGATAGTCAAAAAGCACCCAGCCTTCTCCTCCCGGCAGAATCCGGGAAAAATGTTCCAGATGCGTCATCCGGCTCAGCTGCCGGAAATCATATCCCTCATAGCCGGGCAGATATTCCCTGGCTCTCTCTTTATAAAAAATCCGGATCTTTTCCTTCTCTTTGGTCTGATCCGGCGCAAAGGAAGGACGGCTTTTCAGATTTTCTCTCTGATAAAGGCTTAAAAGCGCCAGCTCCTCAAAAAGCCGCTCCTCTCCTTTCCGCTCCCGTACAAATTCCAGAAGGATCTCATATCTGCGGATCCTGGTATGCGCCAGCCCGAAGTAACCCTTTTCCTCATAAAACTGCCCCAGCGCTTCATACATGGAGAAGGCGTCGGGAAACATTTTTTCCAGTTCCGGAAGCATCCCGGCAAACTGACCGCTGTTATAATAAACCTCCACCATCTCCTCAATCAGCTTTAATCTAAGCAGTTCGCCGTAAGAAAGCCAGCGGGTAGCCAGCACCTCATAAGGTTCTCTGCTCCGGAAGAGACAGCCGTACGCTTCGGCCCGGCTGTGCATTCCGGAACCTTTCAGCACTTTCAGAAAACCCAGCTGCAGCTGCTCCGGCTTCAGTTCGTAAACATCATTGAAAGATTTTCCAAAAGAGTTATAATCTTCCCAGGGCAGCCCCGCGATCAGATCCAGATGCTGATGGATATTATGCCCTTTTTGGATCTTCCTTACTGCCGCAGACAGTCTGGCAAAATCTGTCTTCCGGCATATCTCCGAGAGCGTCCGTTCGTTCGTCGTCTGCACGCCGATCTCCAGCTGTACCTGCCCCGGTCTCATCCGGCCAAGCAGCGCCAGTTCCTCCTCATCCAGAAGATCGGCAGAGATCTCAAAATGAAAATTGGTAATCCCATTATCATGTTCCAGCAAAAACTCCCAGATTTCTTTTGTCCGGCTGTGGCTGCAGTTAAAGGTCCGATCCACAAATTTTACCTGAGGCACCTTCCGTTCCAGGAAAAAAGAAAGTTCCCTTTTTACCAGTTCAAGATCCCGGAACCGGAGTTTCTTGTCTATAGAAGAGAGGCAGTAACTGCAGGAAAAGGGGCAGCCCCGGCTGCTCTCATAATAAATGATCCGATGGTCAAACTGCTGCAGATCCTCATAGACAAAGGGAATTTTGCTCAGATCCGCCGGCTCCCGGAACTTCCCCTCCTTGATCCTTCCATCCTCTGCCCGGAAGGTGATTCCCGGAATTTCGGATAACGCTCCGTTTCCTCCCGCCAGGTGATCCAGCCATTCCCGAAAGGTGATTTCGCCTTCTCCCAGAAAAACTCCTTCCGCCTGCGGCAGCTTTTCCAGAACTTCTCCTGCATTGTAAGAAACTTCCGGCCCGCCCAGCCAGATCCGGACTTCCGGAAGTATCTTTTTCAGTTCTGTACACAGATCCCGAATATAGGAAATGTTCCAGATATAACAGGAAAAACAGACAAAATCCGGATGGCTGCGGTAAATATCCCCCAAAACTTCATCCGGCTGTTGATTAATCGTATATTCCTTCAGCTCAACCAGCGGCCGGTACGGGCCTGCGGATGCCCGCAGGCTGTACACAGCCAGGTTTGAGTGAATATATTTTGCATTTACTGCTGTCAGCAAAATTTTCATAAGCGCGCTTTCACTTCCTCCATCGAAGGCATCGCCGGGATCGCTCCCCGCTTCTCTACACAGAGCCCTGCCACCGTGTTGGCAAAATGCAGATACCGTTCTGCCTGTTCTTCCGTCAGCTGTCCGGGATGCACCCGGTCTTCTGACAGGCAGAACAGGATTCCGCCCCAGAAGGAATCTCCTGCCCCTGTGGTGTCAACCACCTGGCATTTTCCGGTGGGAACCCGCACCTCCAGCTCTTTTGTCACCAGAAGCGCACCCTCCGCTCCCAGCGTTACGATCACGCAGGATGGCCCTTTTTCCAGAAGCTCCCTCGCCGCCTCCAGCGGGTCCTCCCGGTCAGAGAGAAGAGCCGTCTCCTCATCCGAAATCTTCATAATGTCCGCCCGGGACACCATATTCCGCATCTCCCTCTTCGCCGTCTCCACATCGGGCCAGAGGGGCGCGCGGTAATTGGGATCGTAAGAGATCACCGCTCCCACCTTCTTCGCCTGCTCCACCGCATAGTAAGTCGCTTCTCTTGCCGGTTCATCCGTCAGAGAAAGGGAACCGCAGTGAAAGATCCTTGTCTCTTTTAAGAGTTCCAGATTTACCTCTTCCTTTGTAATCTGTGTATCTGCCCCCGGTTTTCTGGCGAAAGAGAAATCCCTCTCCCCGTTTTTCAGCGATACAAAGGCCAGTGTGGTAAAATATTTCTCATCGGTGATCAGGCCTGTGGTATCAATCTCTGCCTTCTCCAGCGTTTCCCTTAAAAACGCCCCGTGCATATCATCGCCCACTTTGCCTATAAATGCAGTCTTTCCTCCCAGGCGGTTAACCGCTGCCAGCACATTGGCCGGAGCTCCGCCGGGATTGCGCTCATATAAATCCATACCGCCCCCGGACACGCCGCAGGGGGTAAAATCAATCAGTACTTCTCCCAGTGCAGTTACATCAAACATTTCTTTCTACCTCTCTTACCTCTTACGCATTCAGCGGATATCTGTCTGTCAGGGTTTTGACGATTCCCTTTGCCGCCTCTTTATTCTTCCCGCCATCCTGAATCATCAGGGAGATCGCCTCCGCGATCTGATCCATGTCTTCCTCTTTCATCCCCCGGGATGTGACTGCAGCTGTTCCCAGACGCACACCGCTGGTAACAAAGGGAGATTCCGGATCATTGGGAATCGCGTTTTTATTGCAGGTGATATTAGCTTCATCCAGAAGTTTTTCCATCGCCTTGCCTGTAATCCCGGTTCCCCTCAGATCTACCAGCATCAGGTGATTATCCGTTCCTCCTGACACGATCCGGATCCCTCTCTTTGTAAGGCCGCTGCACAGAGCCGCACAGTTTTTCACCAGCTGCTCCTGATAAGCTTTAAACTCCGGCTGCAGCGCCTCCTTAAAGCAGACTGCCTTTCCGGCGATGACATGCATCAGCGGACCGCCCTGGATCCCCGGAAATACCGCCTTGTTAAACTTGAACTGCTCTGCGATCTCCCGGCTGGAAAGGATCAGTCCTCCCCTGGGGCCCCTTAACGTCTTATGGGTGGTGGTCGTCGTCACATGGGCATAGGGAATGGGGCTGGGATGAAGTCCTGCCGCTACCAGACCGGCAATGTGCGCCATATCCACCATCAGATAAGCCCCCGCTTCATCGGCAATCTCACGGAACCGCTTAAAGTCAATTGTTCTGGCATAAGCGCTGGCTCCCGCCACGATCAGCCGCGGCTTCGCCTCCAGAGCGATCCGGCGGACCTCCTCATAGTCGATCACGCCCTCATCATTGACGCCGTAAGGTACAATTTTAAAATAAGCCCCGGAAATGTTGGCCGGACTTCCGTGTGTCAGATGTCCGCCGTGGGCCAGATTCATCCCCATCACCGTATCCCCGGGTTTTAACATGGCAAAAAACACAGCCAGATTTGCCTGTGCTCCCGAGTGGGGCTGTACATTGGCATACGTGCAGCCGAACAGTTCTTTTGCGCGCTCAATCGCAAGATTTTCTACCACGTCCACGCACTCACAGCCGCCATAATACCGTTTTCCCGGATACCCTTCCGCATATTTGTTTGTCAGCGGGCTTCCCATGGCCGCCATCACCGCCCTGCTCACCCAGTTTTCCGATGCGATCAGTTCGATATGTGAATTCTGACGGGCAACCTCATCTTCGATCGCCTGCGCAATTTCCGGGTCTACTGCTTTTACTTCATCCAAAGAATACATGTGGTACCTCCTCCAGCATCATAAGTTTTCAATAATTATACCCTGTCTCATTCAATTTGGCAAATACCTGTTTACAGTTTCCCGCAAATTTGCTTTAATTAGTACAAGAAAATATAATCTTGCCAGTTTAAAATCAGGAAAAGGAGTGATCTCTTATGCAGAACTGTACTTACTATGCACCTACAGAAGTTGTCTTCGGGAAAAATACGGAATCCCAAACCGGAGCCCTGATCCGAAAATGGGGCGGCAGCCGGGTCCTCATCCACTACGGCGGTTCCAGCGCAAAAAAATCCGGCCTTCTCGACCGGATTACCGCCTCTCTTGCTGAGGAAAATATCCCCTTCGTTCTTCTGGGCGGCGTTGTACCCAATCCCCGCCTCTCAAAAGTCCGCGAAGGCATCGAACTGGGCCGCCGGGAACAGATTGACTTTATACTGGCAGTGGGCGGCGGAAGCGTGATCGACTCCGCCAAAGCCATTGGCTACGGACTCTCCAATGAGGGGGATGTGTGGGATTTCTATACGAAAAAGCGAACCCCTTCCGCCTGTCTGCCCCTGGGCGCTGTCCTCACCATTGCCGCAGCCGGAAGTGAAATGAGCGACTCTTCTGTGATCACCAACGAAGAGGGATGGCTGAAAAGGGGATGCAGTTCCAATTTCTGCCGCTGCAGATTTGCCGTGATGAACCCGGAACTTACCTGCACACTGCCGCCCTACCAGACAGCCAGCGGCTGTACTGACATTCTGATGCATACCATGGAGCGGTACTTCACCAACGATAAACGCATGGATCTCACCGATGAACTGGCGGAGGGACTTCTCCGTTCTGTCGTCAGAAATGCCCGCATTTTAAAGGAAGAGCCGCTAAACTACGAAGCCCGCGCCAGCATCATGTGGGCCGGAAGCCTCTCCCACAACGATCTTACCCACTTTGGAAGCGGACGGGGCGACTGGGCCTGTCATCAGCTGGAACATGAGCTGGGCGGTATGTTTGACGTAGCGCACGGCGCCGGCCTGGCCGCTGTCTGGGGCTCCTGGGCCCGCTTCGTCTTCTCCTCCAATCCGGCACGCTTTGCCCGCTATGCCCGCCGGGTATGGGATATCCGGGAAGAGAACGACCAGAAAGCCGCCCTGGCTGGGATCCTGGCCACCGAAAACTTCTTCCGGGAGATTGAGATGCCCACCTCCCTCGCCAAACTGGGGCTGTCCCCCACAGAGGAACAGCTGGATACCCTGGCCTTCAAATGTTCTCACGAAAACACCCGCACCATCGGCGATATCAAAAAACTGGGTCTTCCCGAAATCCGGGAAATCTACCGTCTCAGCCTGACGTAAAAAAGGGGGGCGCAAATCCCCCTTTCTTTTCCGGGAAACAGCACGAGAAAACGGCGGGAACCCGTATAAGTACCGGGTTCTCCGCCGTTTTCCTCGTCTTGAACATACGTTCGTCGTGCCCAGAACCGGAATCGAACCAGTGACACGAGGATTTTCAGTCCTCTGCTCTACCAACTGAGCTATCTGGGCATGGAACTCAATCCGAAAGTTATAATACCACAGTTTTCCTCACATTGCAAGAGCTTTTTTCTTTTTTCCCCATAGAATATAGTAAATACAAATCTCAGGTAACTGTTATGATTTCCTATTTTTTTCAGCCTCTGCTCTTCGCAGCGGCTTTGTCCATAGATGGCTTTGCAGCCTGTTTCGCCTACGGCGCTTCCCAGGTACGGATCCCTTTTTCTTCCCGCCTTATTCTGTGCTGCACCTCCACGGTCACTCTGATTTTTGCCCTTCTGGCCGGGAAGGGGCTCTGCAGTCTGCTGCCTCCCCTGGCGGCCCCTGTTCTGCGCTTCTTTTTGCTCTTTTCCCTGGGTCTTCTGAAGATCTTCGACAGCGGCATCAAACGCCTGATCCGAAGACAGCATTTTTCTCCCAGAAATCTGCATTTTTCTCTGCTCAGCCTTCAGTTTATCCTCACCGTATACGCTGATCCGGAGAGAGTAAATCAGGACGACCAGTCTGTGCTCTCCCCAAAAGAAGCTCTCCCGCTTGGCCTGGCACTTTCTCTGGACAGCGCAGCCGCCGGTATCGGAGCCGCTTCCCTTCCTCTCCTCCCGGCCGCCTTTCTGTCCTTCTTCTTTGCCCTTTTTGCAGTTACCGCCGGCACCTTTCTGGGGCGCCGGCTGTGTTCCCATCTTTCACTGGACCTGTCCTGGCTCTGCGGCCTTCTGCTTATGGGAATGGCTTTTCTGAAATTTTGAAAGCAGCAGGAGGATTTCATGCGCAGCCAGAGGCATAAGCGCCATAAATAAAAGTCCGCCCCACTCTCCCAGGGACAGCTGAACTGTACCGAAAAGCTCTATGAAATAAGGGACTTCCGTAACCAGCACCTGCAGCGCGATCCCCACAGCGACAGAAACCAGCATCAGGGGATTTCTCCTGTGCCCCCGGAAGACAGAAGTTTCCACATCCCGCATGCCGACAGCATGAAACAGCTGGGAAATTCCCAGCACCGTGAATGCATAGGTCTGTGCCCGGGGTAAAAGTCCCGGCGCTCCAAAGGCAGACATCAGCCCTTCCACAGAGAGCGGTCTTCCACTGGCACTTAACCAGTAACAGGGGAGTTTCAAAAAGGCAGCCAGACTGACTCCCCCGATCAGAAGTCCGTAAAAAAGTGTACAGGAAAGTCCTCCCTCTCCGAAAATACTTTCTTCCTTCTTTCTGGGCGGACGCTCCATCAGTTTCCCGGGATCCTGAACATCTGTTCCCAGCGCCAGGGCGGGAAGGGAATCTGTAATCAGATTGATCCATAAAATGTGGCCTGCCTTCAAAGCTGCCGGAAAACCGGCCAGCACAGACAGAAACATGGTCAGAATTTCCCCAAAGTTGGAGGACAGAAGGAAAATCACGGATTTCCGGATATTTTCATAAATTCCTCTTCCTTCTGCCATCGCCTTTTCAATGGTAGAAAAATTATCATCCGTCAGCACCATATCCGCGGCCTCCCTGGCCACGTCCGTCCCTTTCTCCCCCATGGCGATCCCGATATCCGCAGCCTTTAAGGAGGGCGCGTCGTTGACTCCATCACCCGTCATGGCTACCAGGTTTCCGGAGCTCTGCAGCGCTTTCACAATACGCACCTTATGTTCCGGAGACACCCGGGCAAAGACCGCAATTTCCCCCACCCGCCTTTTTAATTCCCGGTCCGAACACTTCTCCAGATTCTCTCCTGTCATACACTGCCCTTCTCCCTCGGCTATAGAGAGCTGCCGGGCAATTGCCAGAGCCGTATCCGGATAATCTCCCGTGATCATCACAGTACGCACACCGGCCTTTCTGAACTTTTCCACCGATTCCCGTACTCCGGGACGCACCGGATCCTCCATGCCTGCCAGTCCGAGAAACACAAGTTCCTGCTCTTTTATCTCCCCGGCTTCCGGCTCCATGGCAAAGGCCATCACACGCAGAGCCCGGGAAGCCATAAAATCCAGGGCATTTTCAATCTTCTTGCGCTCCTCCCCGGTCAGCTCCTCCGCCCTGCCTTCCCGCCAGATCCGGCTGCAAAGCGGCAGTACCCGATCCGGAGCGCCTTTGGTATACTGAATCCTGCGGCTTCCCCTGCGATGCAGCGTACTCATCATTTTCCGTTCCGAGTCAAACGGCCATTCCCCGATCCTGGGCTGTCCCTTCTCCTGTTCTTCCTTTCTGACCGAATACTGCTCTGCCAGATCAAGAAGCGCCAGTTCTGAGGGATCTCCCGTCCGCGTCTTCCCCTGACGTACCGCATCATTACAAAGAGTCAGCGCATCCAGAAAAGCGTCTTCCCTCCCCCGTCTCAGTTCGTCCTGTCCCCGGATTTCCCCGCCGGTATAGCAGCTGACCACTTTCATTTTGTTCTGGGTCAGCGTTCCGGTCTTGTCCGAACACACGGCAGTTACTGCCCCCAGCGTTTCCACCGCAGGAAGCTTCCGCACAATGGTATGTACCCTCACCATCCGTGATACGCTGAGCGCCAGAACGATGGTCACAATCGCCGGAAGCCCTTCCGGAACAGCCGCTACTGCCAGGGAAATCGCAGTCAGGAACATTTCCCCCACATCCCGGTGCTGCAGTAGCGCTGCGCCAAAAAGAAGGAAACAGATCGCCAGGGCTCCCGCACTTAAAACTTTCCCCAGTTCTGCCAGTTTTCTCTGAAGCGGGGTAAGCGCCGTCGTCTTTTCCTTTAAAGAAGAAGCAATCCTGCCAATTGCAGTATCCATCCCTGTGGCTTCCACAATACCAGCTCCCCGCCCATAGGTCACATAGGAGGACTGGCAGACCAGATCTCCTTTTTTCTTCAAAACAGGAACAGATTCCCCGGTGAGCGCTGACTCTTCCGCTTTCAAATTCACAGATTCTGTCAGACGGATATCCGCCGGGATCTGGCATCCGGTTTTCAGAATTACCAGATCCCCCGGAACCAGCTGCCGGCTCTCGATTTCCCGTATTTCCCCTCCCCGGCACACCTGCGCATGTGGTACTGTAAGATTTTTCAGCGCTTCCAGCGCCTTTCGCGCCTTTCCCTCCTGCAGCACGCCGGTCACACCATTTAACAGGACGACAGCCAGTATAATCACAGTATCTTCCCATTCCCCCAGAGCCGTGGACACTGCGGCCGCCGCCAGAAGAATAAAAATAAGCGGATCTTTCAGCTGAGCCGCAAACCGCAGAAAAATCCCCTTCTCCTTTTCTTCCTGCAGCTGGTTGGGCCCGCATGTTTTCAGCCGTTTTGCCGCTTCCGCTTCCGTCAGTCCCCTTTCCGCCATAGCTTTTCCCCCTCTCCCCGGTTGTCTGCTTACATTCTATGCGAAAAGGATTCCGGTTATGCACGAAGCTGCGGGGCGGGCTGCCCCTTCTTCCCAAAAACAAAACCCCGGAAGTTTAATAAATACTGGATTTATCAAACCTCCGGGGGTTTCTTATAAGCACGAGACGGGATTCGAACCCGCGACCCTCGCCTTGGC
>URYM01000027.1 GCA_900552095.1 uncultured Blautia sp.
CAGCTTAAGGATGGAGAGCGGATCTGGAACAGCACCGCCACATCCAGGGCACTGGTAGGCTCATCCGCCAGAAGAACAGGCGGTTCCAGCAGCATGGCGGCAGCAATTCCGACCCTCTGGCTCATCCCGCCGGAAAGTTCAAAGGGATAGCTGTTCCAGATCCGCTCTCCATCCTTAAGCTGCAGTTTCTCAAAAAGACGGATTGCTTTTTCTTTTGCCTCCCTTTTGTTCCCCTTTCCATGAACCGCCATACTTTCACAGATCTGCGCGCCGATTGTCCGGATCGGACAGAAGGACGCTCCCGCATCCTGAAAGATCATACCGATCCCGGATCCCCGGATTTTCTGCATCTCCTTAGGGGAAAGCTTTGTCAGGTTTCTTCCCTTCAATAAGATTCTTCCGCCTGTCACCTGTCCGGCGCCCCCCAGCAGTCCCACAGCCGCCTTTAAAAGCGTACTCTTTCCGCTTCCCGACTCTCCCACGATCCCCAGGATTTCTCCGGGGAAAAGGGAAAAACTCACACCGCGGATCACAGGGCGCCCTTCAAAAGCGACTTCCAGCGACTCATACTTTAAAAGTTCTTCCATTTCAGCCCCCCGTTTTTCTCACTCTGCAGGAGCCAGTTCGGCAGTAATCTCATAAAAATCACAGGGATGTGCCGTAAGACCGGTCACAGAGGACTTGCTGATCATGCTCATCTTCAGATGAGAACAGAAAACAAATGCATGATCGTCCAGCAGAATCTGCTGCATCTGCACAGCCAGCTCTCCTCTCCTGTCCGGATCAAAAGTTCCCTTCATTTCCCGGGCCAGCCCCTCCAGTTCGTCGCTGTGGTAATGGCCGTTGTTCACCGTGGAACTGTCCAGACAATGGGTGGTAAAAAAGTATTCTGGATCCCCGGTAGGAGCCGTCACCATGGCGCTGGCGTACACATCCCAGGCGGAAGCATCTGTCCGGATCCTGTTATGATCCGCTGTACTGTTGATTTTCACATCCATACCGATTTCCTTTAAGCTGGCCTGCGCTGCCTCTGCCAGAAGGGGAAGCTCCTGACGGCTGGGATAAGTCAGCCAGCGGATTACCAGATCCTGCCCGTCTTTTTCCCGGATCCCGTCTCCGTCGGTATCTGTCCATCCGGCTTCCTCCAGAACCTGTTTTGCTCCCTCCGGATCATAAGATTCCCCTTTCACCGCATCACCGCCGAAAGAAAAATTGTCCGGGTAAGCGCCCGCTGCCACATAACCATTTCCATCCAGAAGCGTATTCACAAACCCTTTCTTATCAATCCCCATGGCAATCGCCTTTCTCACGGCATCCTCCTGTATGACAGGACTCTCAAAATTCATGTGGGCAAAAAAGGCCCGGCTGGTAGCGCAGCTGGAAAAGATATAGTCTTCCCCTTCAAACAGAGGATAGCTGGCATAGGGCACACCATACGCTGCATCGATCTCTCCCGACTGCAGAGCCATGGTCAGTGTGTCACCATCAGAAATGGTCCGCACCATAATCGCATCATAACCCGGATCTCCGTTCCAGTAATCTTCATTTTTCACCAGATCCACCCTCTCCCCCGACACCAGATGCTCCGCCTTATACGGGCCTGTTCCGGATACAATCCCTTCTTCTGTCGCTCCCGCCTCCATATCGATAATACAGCCGTAAGGATCACTCAGATAGTTCAGAAACGTCGGGTTCGGCTCGGTGGTTTTTACAGTCACCGTCTGCCCTTCCGCTGCAATGCTGTCAATCATCAGATTGCCGCTGGCCCGTTCATGTACCTTCACCAGATCCTCCAGGCACTCTTTCACCGCCTGGCCGTCCACCGCCCTTCCGGTAGAAAAAGTTACATCCTCTTTCAGCGTGATCACCCAGGTCAGCTCATCCGGATTCTCATAACTTTCCGCCAGCCAGGGCTCGATCTCCATCGTATCGGAATATTTAAAAAGAGTCTCACCAATCCCGTAGCGGATGCAGGCCCACCCGGAATACGCATTGTGGGGATTCACGTCCGGCTCCTCATTTTCCGGATTAAAGGTGGTATCCCCCAGAACAAAGGTCTTCTTTCCCGTATCTTCCCCGGGATCTGTATTTCCCTGTTCTGTTTTTCCACATCCCACCAAAAGTCCCGCTGCCAGGCAGCCGGCCGCCAGAAGTATTCCTGTTCGTCTTCTCTTCCGCATCATTCTTCTTCCTTTCCTGCTATTTCTTTTTTGTATTGTTTTTCGGATCCAGGTAATCCCGCACCGCATCCCCCAGCAGATTAAAGATCACCACCGCAATAAAAATGGCAATTCCCGGACCAAGGATCACCCAGGGATGCGTCTGCAGCATGCTTCTGCCTCCGCTCATCATATTTCCCAGCTCTGCTGTGGGAGGCTGGGCGCCCAACCCCAGAAAGGAAAGGCCTGCCAGCTCCATCAGCATCGTCCCGATATCCAGCACGGCAGTGACCAGCACCGGTCCCAGAATATTGGGAAAAATATGCTTTGTAATAATCTTCCAGGGTGTCCCTCCCGCCAGCCGGGCCGCTTTTATGTAGTCACTCCCCTTGATCGACAGCGTCTGGCTTCTGGCGATCCGGGCATATTTGGGCCAGCTGATCAGAGCCAGCGCCAGCACTGCATTTTTCAGCCCTCCATTCAGAAGGGCAGCAATGGCCATGGCAAAAACAAGCCCCGGAAAGGCCAGACAGATATCTGAGATCCGCATGAGGATCCCATCCAGAATCCCTCCGAAATAACCGCAGAGTACTCCCATCACTGTTCCCACCACCGTGATAATCGCCACCAGGGCGAGGGCAGACAGAACACTGGTCTGAAGTCCTGCCAGGATCCTGGAAAAGAGATCCCTCCCGAAGCGGTCTGTCCCTGCCAGATGGGAAGCTCCCGGCGGCAGAAGAGACTGGCTGATATCCTGGGCATTTGGATCATAGGGGCAGAGCTTCTGGGCAAAGATTACCGTCAGCATCAGGAGAGCCGCCAGAACAAGAAAGATCGAGAGTCTTACTTTTCTCCGTTTTCTCATACCTTATCACCTCCCAGCCGGATTCTCGGATCCAGCACCCGGTAGGAGAGATCCGTAATCAGGTTGACGGCAACGTAAATAACAGCCATCCACATCACATATGCCTGGATCATGGGATAATCCCGCATATTGATCGCATCTACCGCAAGTTTGCCCACACCGTCCCACATAAAAATAGATTCTACAATCGCTGTTCCCCCCAGGAGACTTCCCACAGAGAGCATCAGCAGAGTCAGGATCGTCACCAGGCAGGCCCGTAGCACGCTTTTTGTCAGTGTGACAGAAAAAGGGATCCCCCTGGCCGCAGCACCGGTCACATAGTCCTTTCCCAGTTCCTCCAGCACCGCTGCCCGCACCTGGCGCAGATATTTGGCAGACATGGCGATCGCCAGCGTGAGCGCCGGCAGAATTACATTCTGCAGGTTTACCTCAGAAGCGATCACCGGGAACCAGTCAAGCTTTATGGCAAAGAAATACATCAGAAGCAGCGCCACAAAAAAATTGGGCATGCTGTTTCCCACAAAACTGCAGCACCGGATTAAATAATCCGTAAACCTGTTCTGTTTCACCGCGGAGAGAATTCCCAGCGGAACAGAAACCGCCACGGTCAGAAGAAGAGATACCGCAGTCAGAAGAAGGGTGGCAGGCAGCTTGGAGAGAAACACCGAAAAAACATCCTTCCCGGAAATATAGCTGGTTCCCATATCTCCCTTCAGGAGATTGCCCAGCCAGACGAAATACTGGGTCAGAAAAGGTTTATCCAGCCCCAGCTCTTCCCGGGCGCTGTCGATCACTTCCTGAGAGACCGCCTGCCCCGTATTCTCCATCTTCTGCATGACCGCATCGCTTCCTGCCAGACGCATCATGCCAAAAGAGAGAAAGGTGATCACAAACAGAATGGGAATCAGCTGAAGAAGCCGTTTCCAGACGTATTTCTTCATGATTCCTCCTTTTCTTTGCAGACCCGCAGAAGAAAGAGAGGGGTCGGGTTATAGAATTCATCTTTTTCCCGGTAAATCCTGCCGCTGATGCCCAGATCGATCTGAAAATCCTTCGCCCCAATACGTCCCAGCGTCTCCAGATCCCAGGCCGGCCTTGCATAGGTACTGATGGGAAGCTGCCTTTTGATTTCCTCACATTCCAGCAGCATCTCATCCCCCAGCGTATGGTGCGCATGATTTTCCGGCAGATCCTTCTTATCTGTACAGTCGCTGGCCCCGTAATTGGCATCGAAGTTCAGAAGCACTCCGCCCGGTTTCAGCACCCGCATCCATTCCCGGTAAGCCCGGGCCGCATCCGGCAACGTCCAGGTCAGATTCCGGGAAATGACAGCGTCAAAGGTCTCATCCTCAAACTTCAGATTCTCTCCATCCATAATCTGAAAGCGGCATCGGACCTTTTCTTCCCTTGCAAGAAGAATGGAACGCTCCACCATCTCCGGCGTCAGATCCACCCCGGTCACCTCATGCCCCTCCCGTGCCAGCAGAATGGAAAAAAATCCCGATCCGCAGCCCACATCCAGGATTTTTAATTCTTTTCCCTCCGGCAGCCGGGGCAGAATCTCTTCCATCCATCTGGAAGCCAGCGGACTCTTCAGCTCAGCCCTTCTCTGATCCATGAAACTGTCGCTTCGTTTTCCCCAGTACCGGGCGATCCGCTCTTTCCTGTCATCGTAATCCGCCGCGATCCGCCCGTATGCGATCAGAGGCCCTTCTTTCAGCACCTGCAAAGATCCGGCCTGATACAGCAGCACGCCGTCCAGTTCCGCCCGGATCCGCTCCAGCACGCTTCCCTCATAATCCCGGATCTCCCCCAGGCTCTCTCCCCTCCGGATCATATCTCCCGGCTTTTTCGCAGGATACCACATGCCTCCCGCTGCCGCGGCCTGATAGCAGACGTCCTCCACTTCCAGAGGATAATGCTTCCTGTAATCTTTCTGTCCTCTGTAGATGCCCAGATGGCACAGAATATTATAGACGTCCCGTCTGGCCGAATGTACTTCTTCCATATTCCAGGCTCCCATACCGCCCCGCTCCAGAAGAATGGACGGTATTCCCCGGGAAGCCGCATAATTATAAGCTCCTCCCAGGGCAACTTCGGAACGCACCATATAGGGAACGTCCACCTGCTGAGCCATCTGCCTGGAACAGTCCGCCACTTCCCGGGAAGCCTTTCCCGCATAGTACACGTAGGGGGTCAGCTGCTCATAATCATCCCCGCTGTGCAGATCAATATAATAATCTGCCAGCGGAAAAATTTCCTGATTCAGCGCCCAGGCCAGCGCCTCTGTCTCTGTCCCGTCCGGATCTCCCGGAAAAACCCGGTTCAGATTCTTCCCGTCAGAAGGTCCCATACTGCCCTTTCTGCCCTCGAAGGCTGTCCGGCTGACTGCCTTCAGGATCAGAATAGTGCCGCAGACCCGTTCCGTCTCCAGCCGCTCAGCCAGCTCAATGGCCGTCTCAATCCCCACATATTCTCCGCCGTGAATTCCGCCGGTAATGAGCACCGTCCTGCCCGGCTCTCTCCCCCGGAGGATTGCCCCAGGAATCCGGAACCTTCCCTCTGCCAGGGAGACCTCTCCCATGACTTTCTCTCCGGGTTCGGCACTTAAGCCTCCTACTGTAATTCTTCCATCCATCTATTCTTCTCCCTTTCCCGCACAGATCAAAAAGAGGGGAGTTGATCCGTAATTTAACTTTTCCTCCCTGCTCCAGAGCCTCTGCCAGATATCCTCATCCGTCCGGATTCCCTGAAATCCTGTCTCTTCCAGCACCCGGCGGTCCCAGTCGGGTCTGCCGATCCGGGAGAGCGGTACCTGAAGGGCAATTTTCTCCATGGCATCGATATCCGTACACAGATAATGATCTTCCAGGGCCGACTTTTCCACATTGACCCGGTCTTGCTCGTAAGCTTTCCTTTTTTCCCCGTCATAGAGGTAGCCGTACCAGTTCGCATCAAAGTTCAGAAGGATACCGCCCGGTTTCAGTACACGGTACCACTCCCGGTAGGCCTGCTCCGGATTTTCCAGATTCCAGGTAAGATTTCTGGAGAGCACCACATCAAAAGTTTCATCCGCAAAAGACAGATCCTGGGCGTCCATGCGGAGCAGGGTCACTTCTCCGGCTCTGTCTCCCGCGTATTTCTTCAGATTTTCTCCGGCCTTCTTAAGCATCCCGGGCGTATAATCCACAGCTGTCACCGCATAGCCTGCCCGGGCAAGGATCACCGGAAAGAACCCCGGCCCGGTTCCCACATCCAGGATCTTCATCTTCCTCTTTTCTCCTGCCGGAAAATGTTCCTCGAGAACCGAAAGCCACGCTCTTTTCTGCTCCCCCGCCAGCTCTTTTTCATTTACCTCCGAATACCCCTCCGGCCGGGTACTCCAGTAAGCTTCTATCTGATTCAATAACTCTTCTGCCATTCTTTTTCCTCTTCTTCTGTCTCTTAAACTTTCCCATTATTTTATCAAAAGAGAAAAACGCCCACAAGCCCCCCAGGGGGATGTGAGCGCAAAAGAAGCACAGAACGGAAAATCTTCCGATCTGCCGCCCTGTGCTGTTTCTCTTCAGTTTATCTTCTGTTCCTCAGGAAATCCGGGATCTGGATGTCCTTCTTCGGCACATTGCTTGTGGTCGGCGCTGCCTGCTGCGGCATCTGGAACGTCGGCATGGTAAATCCCTGAGAGAACGTATTACCGGTACTCCCGGTGGACGCCGCCTTCGGAGCCTCTTTTACCGCCTCTCTCTTCTTTGCAGATTCATTTACGCTTGCCACCTTTGCCGTTGCATCATCCAGACCGGTTGCAATAACGGTAATACGCGCTGTATCTGTAACAGAGTCGTCGTACATTGCACCAAAGATAATATTGGCATTCTCTCCTGCCAGATCCTGTACATAGCTTGCCGCATCGTTGGCATCCAGAAGAGAAATGTCACCGGAAATGTTGATGATAACGTGGCTTGCACCCTGGATCGTGGTCTCAAGCAGCGGACTGGACACAGCCTGCTGAACAGCCTCCAGTGCCTTGTCGTCTCCCTTGGCCTCTCCAATACCGATGTGGGCAATGCCCTTGTCGATCATGACGGTCTGTACATCTGCGAAATCCAGGTTGATCAGAGCCGGCAGATTGATCAGGTCAGTGATTCCCTGAACGGCCTGCTGCAGCACCTCATCCGCCTTCTTCAAGGCCTCCGGCATGGTTGTCCGGCGGTCAACGATCTCCAGCAGCTTGTCGTTGGGGATCACGATCAGCGTATCTACATTTTCTTTCAGTTTTTCAATACCGGACAGTGCGTTGGTCATCCGGGTTTTTGCCTCAAAACGGAAGGGCTTTGTCACAACTCCTACAGTCAGGATTCCCATAGACTTGGCAAGCCCTGCAACAACCGGAGCAGCTCCAGTTCCTGTTCCGCCGCCCATACCACAGGTTACGAAAACCATATCCGCACCCTCGATCAGATGCTTGATGTCCTCTGCGCTCTCCTCTGCAGCCTTCTCGCCTACCTCCGGCTGTGCTCCTGCGCCCAGTCCTTTGGTCAGCTTCTCCCCAATCTGAAGAACGGTGGGTGCCTTGCACAGGGTCAGTGCCTGCTTATCCGTGTTAATTCCTACAAATTCCACACCGCCGATCGTCTCTTCCACCATGCGGTTGACTGCATTATTTCCTGCACCACCCACACCGATCACTATGATCTTTGCAGATGACTCAGTCTCATTTGTCATAATCTCTAACAAAGTACTTCCTCCTTTTGCGCTCTGCGCTTATTTATTCCCCTCGGGTACTTTTGCCTTATCTCAATAAGTTCATATAGATATATCATATATTTTTTTTTGCCATTAATCAACTATTTTTTTGATTTTTCATAAAAAATTCATACCCTTTTTATCCATTTCCGCCGCCTTCCGCGCCGTCCCCTTCTTCGGAGGCTCCGCCGTTGCCGCCTCCCTCGTTGGTTCCCTGGACAACCACCTCCGGCTGATCTTTCTGTACGCCTCCCGGCACATTATCCCGGGAGAAAATAATCTGCGTGGTTCCGGAAGTAAATTCCTCCAGATGAAGTTCTCCCGATTCGTTGGAGAGCTTGGGAAGAATTGCGGCTACCCGGGCGATTTTCTCCTCCAGCAGGGTATCCTGTCCCAGAAGGACCCGGATATTTCCGTAATACAGCGTAGCGTTATAGGATTCGTCAAATACCACCTTATCCGGTATCACTTCAAATTTATCCACCATCCGGGTAATACCCATCATGGTTCCGAAAACATCCTCATTTTCCACCGGAAGCTTCTCGCCTACCAGCACAGACTGGGTCTCCAGCCCTTCCACCAGCGGCACATCCGTCACCGCCGCGTGAAATTCCGGCTCGGTCTCCGCTGTATCTTCCCCGGAATCCTGGCTCTCCACCGGCTGTACCGTCTCCGGTTCGTTCTCCCCCTCTTCAGGGGAAGTCCCGTCCGCCGGATCCGTTCCGCTGTCCGAAGCGATCTCCACCACCGTTCCATCTTTGTCAAAATAAAGCTTCTGCCCGTTGCTCTTTACATATCCCACCGGAAGTTTCTCCTTCACATGGATACGGATCTTGTGATTGCTGATCCTCTCCAGCTCAAAAGACTCAATAAACGGAATATCCGTCACTTCCTGATATTTATCCTGCCAGATCACGATGAGCGAGTGGAAGGAAAAAGGCCCTTTCAGAGCCATTTTCTCCACCTCCTCATCCGTATATCTGGTGTTTCCCACCACTTCCACCGAGGTGATGCGAAATGCCATAAAAAAAGCGAAAACGCTGATCAGCAGGACACCGGCAAGGATGCCAATGGCGATATACAGCGTTTTTTTATCCAGTTTTTTCTTATATTGCGATGCCCGCATACTCTCACCTGTGTTCCCTTACAATCTTTCCGCCCAGACTTCTGATCTGTCCCGGAAAGTCTTCATATCCCCGTTCTACAAAATTCCATCCGCCGATGGCCGTTGTTCCCCGGGCTGCCAGTGCTGCCAGAGCCAGTGCTGCTCCGCCCCTGAGTTCCCGGGCCGCCGTGCAGACTCCCCTTAACGGCCTTCCGCCCAGAATACAGACCTGCCTTCCGCAGACTTCTATTTCCGCCCCCATTTTTTCCAGTTCCGGCACGATCTTATATCTGTCTTCAAATATATTCTCACAGATCTGGCTGCGCCCCGGCACAGTGCACAGTACCGCCAGAAGCGGCGACTGCATATCTGTGGGGAAACCGGGATAACCTGCCGTCTGAATCCCCCGGAGGGGATGCCTCACCAAGGCGCTGTCTGCTCTTAGTGTAACACCATTTACGGTGTATTGTCCACCCATTTTCTTATATACCTCCAGAATCGCACCCATTTCGTCCACCGGCGCCCCCTCAAGCTCCACATATCCCCTGGTGGCTGCCCCGGCATACAGGTACGTCCCGGCCGCAATCCTGTCCCGGGGAATCTCAAACCGCACACTCTGCAGACTTCCTCCTCCCTCAATGCGGATGCAGGAAGTCCCCGCCCCCTCAACTGCCACCCCCATTTTCTGAAGGAAGCGGCAGAGATGAACGATCTCCGGTTCTCTGGCACAGCCCTGCAGAACCGTCACCCCTTCTGCGCGCACCGCCGCCAGGATCCCGTTTTCCGTGACGCCCACACTGGGAAATGGAAGACGGATCCGACATCCTTTCAGCTTCCGGCAGACTGCCCTCAGCCGCTCCCCCTCCTCCAGAATCACGGCTCCCATCTCTTTTAATATCTCCAGATGCCAGTTGATGGGCCTCGCCCCGATGGTACAGCCGCCCGGATAGGCAATGGTAAGTTCTCCGGCTCGCCCCAGCATACTTCCCATCAGCATAATGGAAGAACGCATTTGACCGGCAAAGCCCGCCGGTACCTGCACCTTGCGGATCTGTCTGCAGTCCAGCGTCAGCGTATGCCCTTCCCAGGATGTCTCTGCCCCCAGCGCCTGCAAAATCTTTTCCATACAAAATACGTCGGAAATCCTGGGACATCCCTCCAGCACGGAAACACCTTCCTGCAGAATCGCTGCCGCCATAATGGGAAGCGCCGCATTTTTAGATCCCTGAACCGAAATCCGCCCTTCCAGCGGAACCCCTCCTTCTATCCTGATCGTTTCCACGCCATGCCCCCCGTATCTTCTCCTATATATTATCTTATGCCCGCCCCATCCCGTTGGTGCCTATCCTTTCTCCTGTCTTCCCACCGAGAGCGCCAGCCCCATCTCTGCCATCAGAAAAAGCACCGAAGTCCCCCCGTAGCTGATAAAGGGAAGCGTGATCCCCGTATTGGGAATGGTATTGGTGACAACCGCAATATTTAAGATGACCTGCATCGCCATATGCCCCATAATTCCGCCGCAGATCAGACTTCCCAGAAGATCCGGCGCATGGATGGAGAGCACCATCAGCCTCCAGAGCAGCAGTCCAAAGGCTCCCATCAGGATCAGCGCCCCCACCAGTCCCAGTTCCTCGCAGATAATAGAAAAAATCATATCATTCTGAGCCTCCGGGACAAATCCCAGCTTCTGCATGCTGCTCCCCAGCCCCCGGCCGAAGAGCCCTCCGCTTCCGATGGCATACAGCCCCTGGATCGTCTGAAATCCCTTCTCATACGCTTCCGGATCACGCCAGACTGCCAGACGTTCCAGCCGGTAGCTTTCCATGCTCAGAAAAACCGCAATAAAGGCAATCCCTGCTCCTCCCATTCCCACGAAGGGCAGATAGCGGGGATGGGAAACAAAAATACTCATAACACCAATCCCCAGAATGATAATGGCAGTACTCAGATTGTTGGTTCCCACAAGTCCCACGATGGGAAGGATCAGCAGCAGAACCCGGCACATAAACCGGAAGTTCTCCGTGTCCTTCGCCCTGCCGCTCACATACCAGGCCAGAAGCAGGATCACTGCCATCTTGGCAAACTCCGCCGGCTGGAAAGAAAGCGGTCCCAGAGAAAGCCATCTTTTGGAGCCATTAATCTCTTTTCCCACAAAAAGTACTGCCAGAGAAAGCAGGAGGGACAAAAGATAAAATCCGGGAGAAAAACGGGCAATCCGGTGATAATCCATTCTGGATACCAGATAGAGCACTCCTCCCCCCAGTGCAGCTGCAAACAGCTGTTTTTTAAAATAATAGGCGGGATCATGGAACTTCACCCTCCCATTATAGGCACTGGTGCTGTACAGAAGAACCAGGCCGAAAACCACAAAAAAAAGAACCAGAAACAAAAGCCAGCAGTCCAGCTTTCCCTGATCCTTTTTCTTTTCCTCTCTCATAGCCCACCGCCCGGCTGTTTTTAACAGCTTATGACGGTGAAAAACAAATTATGTATCTCCTCTTCAGAGCGCCCGCACATACTCTTTAAACATCCGGCCCCTCTGTTCATAATTATCAAACTGCCCCCAGCTGGCGCAGGCCGGCGACAGCAGCACCGCCTCCCCCGGCTTCGCTTTTTCCGCGCAGATCTTGACCGCTTCTTCCAGGCTGTCTGCCAGCACAATATCCGTAAATCCCTGTTTTTCCGCCTCGGCAGCAATCTTTTCCCTGGTCTGTCCGATCAGTACCAGACAGCGCACCTTCCCGTCGAAGGCCCGGATCCACTCTCCATAGGAGGATTCCTTGTCGTAGCCTCCGCCGATCAGATAAGTGGGGCGGTTCATCGCCTGAATCCCCTTAATGGCCGCATCCGGGTTGGTCCCCTTGGAATCATTGTAATAAGCTACGCCGTTTTTCTCCGTCACATACTCGATCCGGTGTTCCACAGCTGTAAATTCGCAGATACTTTTTCTGATCTGTTCTTTCGGCACTCCGGCGCAGTAAGCCATCGCCGCAGCCGCCATAATATTTTCAAAGTTGTGCTTTCCCAGAAGCTTCTGCTCTTCCGTCCGGACGATTTCCTGCTCTGTTCCGTCCCAGCGCAGCACGATCTTGCCGTCTCTTAAGAAAATCCCTTCCTCAAGTTCCCTCTCACTGGAAAAATAGAGCGCTTTGCATTTCATCTGTCTGCCAAAATTTCTCAGGATCGGATCCTCATAATTCAAAACACAGACCTCATCCGCCGTCTGGTTTTCCGCGATCCGCTCTTTCACCCGGATATACTCTTCCATCGTGTGGTGACGGTTCAGATGATCCTCCGTAATATTTAAGATAGCGCTGACCTGCGGATGAAAGCGGTGGATCGTCTCCAGCTGAAAACTGCTGATCTCAGCCACCGTCACACTCTCCGGCTTCATTTGAAGCGCCGCAGAGGTGTAAGGCGTTCCAATATTTCCCACCACGAAGACACTGTCCTGATCATCTCCCATAATCTTCCCCAGAAGCGCCGTCGTCGTCGTCTTGCCATTGGTTCCGGTGATGGCCAGTACCCGGCCCTGTCCCACTGCATAGGCCAGTTCTACCTCTCCCCAGATGGGAAGCCCCGCCTCTTCTAACTCCTTCACCAGGGGCAGATCTGTGGGAACACCCGGACTTAGGACAACCAGATCCAGCCGCGCGCTCTCTTCCCGGGACAGTTCTCCCAGAATCACTTCCACCTGCGCTCCCGGCTCCAGTTTCGCCAGAATCTCTTCTTTTTTTAATTTTTCATTTCCATCATAGAGCAGGACTCCGGCTCCCATCCGGATCAGAAGATTGGCAGCGCCGATTCCGCTGATCCCGGTGCCGAACACCAGCACTCTCTTTTTGTTCCACTCCATATCTTTACTCCTTTTACAGTCCCAGCAGGGCGATCATGCAGAGGATCGCCGTGGCGATGGAAAATACCGCCACGATCCGCGTCTCTGACCAGCCGCACAGTTCAAAATGATGATGAATAGGCGCCATCTTAAAAAATCTCTTTCCGTGCGTCGCCTTAAAATAGGTCACCTGGATCATGACGGAAAGTACTTCCACCAGATAGATCAGACCTACGATCAGAAGAAACAGCGGCATTTGCAGCATATAAGCAGTACCTGCCACAAATCCCCCCAGCGCCAGCGACCCGGTATCTCCCATGAAAACCTTCGCCGGAAATACATTAAACAGCAAAAATCCCATCAGTCCGCCCACTACTGCACAGGTAATCGGCTCAATCCCGCTGCCTGTCCCAATAGCCACCACGGAAAAGAAGACCGCCACCATGATCGTCACGCTGGAAGCCAAACCATCCAGTCCGTCGGTAAAGTTTACTCCGTTTACCGTTCCGATCACTGCCACGAAGAGCAGCGGTACGGCAAGCCAGCCC
>URYM01000028.1 GCA_900552095.1 uncultured Blautia sp.
GACGTGCTCTGCGGGCCGCCTGGCGTTCCTGATTCTGCAGGTGTTCCAGATCCAGCGCCCGGATATCTTCCAGGCTTTTCACCTGCTTTTTGCGCCAGCTGTTTAAAATTCCATCGGCATACTGAAAACTGGGTTTTCCGGTGGCTTTTACCGTCCGCCGGCAGGCTTCCAGAACAAGTTCCATAGAAAAACCATATTCTCCCAGCCATCGGTCGATCGCGGCCACTTCCCCGGAGACAGGATTTCTGTTGGTGACGCCCAGCGCTTTGAGAACCGTAAAATAAGTCCGGCTGTAGGCGCTGGAGGCTTCTTTGGCCATGGCTGTTGTGCGTATCCCTTCGCTGTGCCAGCTCAAGGCCACTTTTTCAATGTAGCGTATGCTTTTGTGTCCGCGGGAAACGCAGTATTCGATCAGGTACTCGATCAGTTCCGGATCGAAGTGCAGGGTGTCATAGAAATACAGAAGCCGGGAAGTTTCGGTGGGAGTCAGCGTTTTTCCCAGATATTGCTGAGCAATAAAAAGGAGCTGCATAATATCTTCCCGCTCCTGCAGTTCTTTTACCTTGTCCGGAGTCAGCGTGGATTCCGGAGGGGGGAGTTCTTCTCTTTCGGGAGAAGAAGCTGCGGCCGGTTTTGCCAGGGCGGCTGCAGTTTCCGGAGAGCCTGCGGGCTTTTCGGAGGTTTTGCAGGAGCCGGCGGCTTCCGACGGGGAAATAAACGTGATGCCCTGCAGTTTTTTCTGCCCGTCCCAGGAAAGGGCGAGCAGGCCGGCCTTTTCCCAGTAGCGGAGCGCGCGCAGAATATCCGATTCCGGGCAGTCAAAGGCGTCCGCAATATCAGACAGACCAAAAGCACACTCAGGTTCAGACAGAAAACGCAGAAGGTACAGATATACCTTTACAAATTCTCCGTTGGCTCTGGGCATGTAGGTGTCGATAAAAATATGGGACAGGAGGGTAAAACCTTCCGGTTTTTGACTTTGTAGCTGTAACTTAGACATAAGGCATTAAGTTTCCTTACTATTTTACTATTAATCATGTGAAGTAGTGTCTCTGGTATCTTGTGCCTACAGTATAACACAGTTTTTACATAAAGAGAATAGAATTTTTGCGGGGAGGGAGGGGGGAAGGAAATGTGGATGAAAATGTGGACAATGTGGATAGTGTGGAATCAGAGGGAAGGGAGAAAGTTATTTGTAACCAAAAATGTCGAAAAAACGGGAATATTATTGAGAAACAGCGGATTAAGGCGGGAAACTTATGTAAACGGACTTTTACACAAAAAATCCACAGGCCTCTGCACGGAAAAATGTGCATAAACCTGTGGATAATGTGGATAACTATTGTCCAAGCAGTTTTTCCCCAATGGTTACCACGTCTCCGGCTCCCATGGTTATCAACAAATCACCGTGGACACAATTTTCGAGTAAAAAATTTTCAATCTCATCGAAGGTGGGGAAATAAAAACATTCCGTTCCCAGTTTCTGGATTTCTTTCTGCAGATCGCGGGAGGAAATTCCGAGCGTATCGGTCTCCCGGGCGGCATAGATATCAGCCAGCACCACTTTGTCGGCCAGAGAGAGAGCTCTGGCAAATTCCGGAAGCAGAGCTTTGGTCCGGGTGTAGGTGTGGGGCTGGAAAACGCACCAGGTTGTTTTGTGCGGAACGTTGACGGCCGCCTGCAAAGTTGCCTCGATTTCCGTGGGGTGATGGGCATAATCATCCAGGATCGTGACTCCGGCGACTTCTCCCTTGTACTGGAAGCGGCGGTCTGTTCCGGTGAAGGACAGAAGGCCGTCCCGGATGGCAGGGAGAGGAAGGGAGAGTACACAGCCCATGGCAATGGAAGCCAGCGCGTTTGACACGTTGTGCATACCGGGGACTTTCAGAGAGAAGGTTCCTAGCTTTTCGCCCCGGAAGAAGCAGTCGAAGGTGGGGTGGCCGAAACCGTCAAAGACGATGGAGGAGGCGGTGTAATCTGCGGGAGTATTCAGGCCGTAAGTTACTACCTGACAGGCCAGCTCTTCGGTTACCTGCTGGTACTGGGGCGTGTCCGCATTGATGATCAGGGTTCCGTCTTCGGGAAGCAGCTCGGCAAACTTCCGGAACGAGCGGCGGATATCCTCGATATCTTTGAAAAAGTCCAGATGGTCAGCATCCATGTTGAGGATCAGGCTGATCTTCGGGAAAAAACTCAGGAAACTGTTGGTATACTCGCAGGCTTCTGTGATAAAGGTACCGGAGTGGCCGGTACGGATATTTCCGCTGATCGCGGGCAGGATTCCGCCGACGGAAATCGTGGGATCACACTGGGCGGTGAGAAGAATGTGGGAACACATGGAGGTAGTGGTGGTTTTTCCGTGTGTTCCGGCGACTGCGATGGGAGTTTCGTAATTTTTCATCATCTGTCCCAGAAGCTGTGCGCGGGTGAGCATGGGGAGGGCGCGGGCAGCGGCCTCCTGGTATTCGGGGTTGTCCGGGTGGATGGCGGCAGTGTAGACGACAACGTCGGTTTCTTCTTTTATATTAGAAGCTCTCTGTCCATAGAAGACCTGGGCGCCCAGATTTTCAAGATGCCTGGTGAGATCGCTGGCTTTGGCGTCGGAACCGGAGACAGAAAAACCTTTCTGCAGGAGAACTTCTGCCAGGCCGCTCATGCTGATGCCGCCGATGCCGATGAAATGTACGTGAACCGGATGATTGAAATCTATTGTATACATATATGCTCCTTTTTATATAGAAAGATTGTGTTTTTTTTATTATACTCTGCTTGTGTATAAATGAAAAGTATTTCTTTTTTCTGGGTCAGTTATACAGATAAATGAAGAGAAGTGTAAAATAATTTCGTGCGGGTTGTATAATTATCACATTTGCAATGGGGTCAAAAGAAGAATAGTGTCGAAAAAGTGAATAAAAGAGAAGGATAAAGAAGAATGTGACGGCAAAAGTTATAAAATGCGTGAAAAAAAGAATAAAAATATGTAAAGATGTTCACTAATTGCAAAAAATATGGTATACTTTTTAATCATATATATATACAAGAGGTGATTGCATGATCAAAAAAGAGATGATTGCAATGCTGCTTGCAGGCGGACAGGGCAGCAGGCTAGGTGTTTTGACTGAAAAGGTGGCCAAACCGGCAGTATCCTTCGGTGGAAAATATCGAATAATCGACTTCCCGCTCAGTAACTGTATCAATTCCGGCGTGGACACTGTAGGAGTACTGACTCAGTATCAGCCTCTGCGTTTGAATACACATATTGGAATTGGGATTCCATGGGATCTGGATCGCAATGTGGGAGGCGTGACGGTACTTTCTCCTTACGAGAAGAGCGACAGCAGCGAATGGTATACTGGAACTGCAAATGCGATCTACCAGAATCTCGCATATATGGAGACCTATAATCCGGATTATGTTCTTATCTTATCCGGTGATCATATTTACAAGATGGATTACGAGGTAATGCTGGATTACCACAAGGCTAACAAGGCAGATGTAACGATTGCCTGTATGCCGGTTCCCATCGAGGAGGCCAGCCGTTTCGGTATCATGATCACGGACGGCACAGGACGGATTACAGAATTTGAAGAGAAACCGGAGCATCCCAGAAGCAATCTGGCAAGTATGGGAATTTATATTTTCAGCTGGCCGGCGCTGAAGGAAGCGCTTGTTACGCTGAAGGATCAGCCGGGCTGTGACTTTGGAAAGCATATTCTGCCCTACTGCCGTGATAATGGGAAACGGCTGTTTGCGTATGAGTTTAATGGCTACTGGAAGGATGTGGGGACTCTGGGATCCTACTGGGAAGCCAATATGGAACTGATTGATATTATTCCCGAGTTCAACCTTTACGAGGAGTTCTGGAAGATCTACACCAAAGGGGATGTGATCCGTCCTCAGTATATTTCAGGGGATGCGGTGGTAGAGCGGAGCCTGATCAGCGAGGGCGCCGAGATTTACGGCGAGGTACATAATTCTGTGATCGGAGCGGATGTGACGATCGAGGAAGGCGCGGTGATCCGGGATTCCATTATCATGAAGCACACGGTAATCGGAAAGAACACCGTGGTGGACAAGGCGATCATTGCCGAGCATGTAAAAGTGGGAGACAACGTACAGATTGGTGTGGGAGAGGAAGCTCCCAATGTGTTAAAACCTGCGGTCTACAGCTTTGGAATTGCCACGATCGGAGAATGCGCGGTGATTCCTTCCGGTGTCAAGATAGGTAAAAATACCGCCATATCAGGGGAAACGGTTCCGGAGGATTATCCGGACGGGGAACTGGTAAGCGGAGGAGCGATAGTGAAGGACGGTGAATAGGCATGAGAGCATTAGGAATTATTTTGGCAGGTGGTAACAATCACCGTATGAAAGAATTATCAAATAAAAGGGCGATCGCCGCTATGCCGGTGGCAGGCAGCTACCGGAGCATTGATTTCGCACTGAGCAACATGTCTAATTCCCATATTCAGAAGGTGGCAGTTCTGACTCAGTACAATGCCCGTTCTTTAAATGAGCACCTGAGCTCTTCCAAGTGGTGGGATTTCGGAAGAAAGCAGGGCGGACTTTTTGTATTCAACCCGACTCAGACCAGGGATAACAACTACTGGTACAGAGGAACGGCGGATGCAATCTACCAAAACCTGGATTTCCTGAAGCAGAGCCATGAGCCCTATGTGGTGATCGCTTCCGGCGACGGTATTTACAAGCTGGATTATAATAAGGTCCTGGAGTATCATATTGCGAAGCGGGCGGATGTCACAGTGGTCTGCACGGATGCCAGGGAGGAGGACGTTACCCGGTTTGGCGTGCTGCGGATGAACGAGGACTACAGGATTGAAGAATTTGAGGAGAAGCCCATGGCTTCCGATGCAAATACGATTTCCACCGGAATCTATGTGATCCGGAGACGGCAGCTGATCGAGATGATCGAGCGGTGCGCACAGGAAGACCGCTATGATTTTGTGAAGGATATTCTGATCCGTTATAAGAGTTTAAAGAGAATCTATGGTTATAAGATTGATACATACTGGAGTAATATTTCCACAGTTGAGTCCTACTATAAGACGAATATGGATTTCCTGAAATCGGAGGTGAGGGACTATTTCTTCAAGCAGTATCCGGAGGTGTACTCCAAGATTGACGATAATCCGCCGGCCAAGTACAATCCGGGAAGCCAGGTGAAGAACAGTCTGATTTCCAGTGGGTGTATCATCAATGGCCAGGTTGAGAATTCTGTGCTGTTTAAGAAGGTTTACGTGGGAAATAACTGCGTGATCAAGAATTCTATTATTCTCAATGAAGTATATCTGGGTGACAATACGCATATTGAAAACTGTATTGTAGAGAGCCGTGACACGATTCGTGCAAACTCTTATTACTGCGGCGAGGATGGGATTAAAGTCGTTGTGGAGAAAAATGAGCGTTATGCAATTTAAGAAGTGTTAGGGGGCCATACAGTATGAACATTACAGATGTACGTATCAGAAAAGTAGCCAAAGAAGGCAAGATGAAGGCGGTAGTATCCATTACGATCGATGAGGAGTTCGTAGTGCATGATATAAAAGTGATTGAGGGAGAGAAGGGATTGTTCATTGCAATGCCAAGCAGAAAAGCTACGGACGGAGAATATCGTGACATTGCTCATCCTATAAATTCTGTGACCCGCGATCATATCCAGTCGGTTATTCTGGAAAAATACGATGAAGTGATGGCTGAGGAACCAGTCGTATAATCGAATATGAGGGAAAAGAAAGTGCCCTGTGGAATTGCCTTATTTCCGGAAATGTATTATGATAGGAATACTGATCCGGAGAGGGCAGGCCTCAGGGTACTTTCTTTTGCGCTCTTACGGATGGAAGGACGGAAATCTTTGAAAAAATACGGGAGAGTGGACGATGAACGGATTGCCTGCGGAATTTGAAAAACGGATGAGAGAAATGCTGGGGGAAGAGTATGAAGACTATGAGAAAAGTTTTGCGGAAGCGCGCAGATACGGGCTTCGCATTAACCGGCTGAAGGCAGGTGCGGAGGAAGGGAGAGCCTGTCTTCCTTTTCTCACTGAGCCGATTCCCTGGACCGAAAACGGTTTTTCTTATCAGTGGGAGGCGGCTCCGGCACGGCTGCCGTTTTATGCTGCAGGCCTTTATTATCTGCAGGAACCGAGCGCTATGACGCCGGCGGCGCTCTTCCCTGTGGAACCGGGAGACCGGGTTCTGGATCTGTGCGCTGCGCCGGGAGGAAAGGCTACAGAGCTGGGGGCGAAGCTGAAGAGAGAAGGGGTGCTGGTGGCAAATGATATCAGCAATTCCCGGGCGAAGGCGCTTCTTCATAATCTGGAGCTGTTTGGGATTCCCAACCTTTTTGTGACGAATGAGACCCCGGATAATCTGGCTTTTCGATTTCCCGGTTTTTTTGATAAAATTCTGGTGGATGCGCCCTGTTCCGGGGAAGGGATGTTCCGGAAGGATCCGGCGGCTGTGAAGGCCTGGTATCCGGGAAAACCCGGGGAATGTGCAGCGCTTCAGAAGGAAATCCTCAAAAGTGCGGCAGAAATGCTGGCACCGGGCGGGCTTCTCCTGTATTCAACCTGTACCTTTGCGCCGGAAGAAAATGAGGGAACAATTTCCTGGCTTCTGGAGGAATATCCGGAGCTGAAACTGACTGCCCTGCCGCATTATGAAGGATTTTCGGAGGGAAATCCCCGATGGGGCAGCGGAGAAGAATCTCTTGCGCTCTGTGTCCGTCTGTGGCCGCACAGGATGGAAGGAGAGGGACATTTTCTGGCTCTGCTGAAAAAGGAGGGGCAGAAAGTCAGAGTTCAGGAGAAAAAGAAGCGGCGGAAGCTGGAGCCGGAAGTGAAAAGATATATAGAGGAATTCCTGGGGGAAGGAAGCTGGAGGCCGGACTGGGAACGGGTGGAACTTCGGGGAGAGAGAGTCTACCAGGTTCCGGATCTGCCGGAGAATCTGAAGGGGATCCGTTTTCTGAGAAACGGACTTTTTCTGGGAGAGATGAAGAAAAAAAGATTTGAGCCCTCTCAGGCGCTGGCGCTCTGCCTGAAACCGGGGGAGACGGAGTCAGAACTGTGCTTAAAGAATGGAGATCCCAGACTGGAACAGTATTTAAGAGGAGAAAGCATATCTGTGAAAGCCGGGGAGACAAGGCGGGACAGAGGCTGGCAGCTGGTCTGTGTCGAAAACTTTTCTCTGGGATGGGGAAAGCTGGTGAATGGTGTCTTAAAAAATAAATATATGGCCAGCTGGCGCAGGAATTAGCCCGTAATTGGTAGAAAATGACGGCAAAAGCTACAAAAATACGACGAAATATTACAACATTATTACAATAAATTAAAAAATGCTTTGCTTTCTATGAAGGGGTATGGTATAATAGCGTTACACGGAATAATTTTATGAGGTGCAACGTATGAAAAAGAAGAGAATACTGAGCCTCGGGCTGGCAGCTGTCCTCTTCGTCGGAAGCGCAGTTCCCGGAATGGCGGAAACTACCCGGGAAAAACTGGAAAAGGCGCAGTCTCAGCAGGCTGAGAAGAAAACTCAGCTGGAAGATACTCAGAATCAGATCAGCGATCTGGAGAACCAGAAAGGAGAATCTGAGAAAAAGCTGGAAGAGCTGAATGAGGAGCTGGGAACCCTGCAGGAGGAGTTAGAAGATCTGCAGGAGCAGGCGGATGAGAAGCAGCAGGATCTGGAGGTAATCCAGAAGGATCTGGAAGTAGCTCAGGCACAGGAAGAAGAGCAGTATGAGGCGATGAAGAAGCGCATTCGCTATATTTATGAGAATGCCAACACCAGTTACCTCAGTATATTGCTGGAAGCAGAAAATTTTTCGGAGTTCCTGAACCGTGCGGATAATATTGCACAGCTTTCCCAGTATGACAGGGATCTTCTGGAAGAGTATAATGAAGCAAAAGAAGAGGTAGCCGATCAGGAGGAGCGTCTTCAGGAAGAGAAAGACGCCATCGAGGAGCTGAAAGAAGAGCGCGAAGCTAAAGAGGCGGAAGTGCAGCAGCTGATCGACACAACATATGATCAGATAGAAACTTATGCGGCGGACATCGCATCCGGCGAATCCAGTGCAGCTAGTCTGCTGGAGGAGATTAACAGCCAGCAGTATCAGATCAATGCACTGCTGAGTCAGGCATTGGAGGAAGAGGATGCTGCTTACCGCGCAGAGCAGGCCAGACTGGCAGCGGAGGAAGCTGAGAAGAAGGCACAGCAGGCTCAGCAGCAGGCGCAGCAGAATGCAGGGAGCAATTCTTCTGCAAACGGACAGCAGGCCGGTTCGGGAAATACCAGTACCGGAAGCGGAAATGCTCAGGTAACGGAGAGTGACAATGCCTCCATTATCTGGAATTTCCTGATTGCCAATGGTTTTACACAATATCAGGCGGCCGGGATCCTTGGAAACTGGTGGGTGGAATCTCATCTGAATCCTGCGGCGGTAGAACCGAATGGGATTGGTCATGGTCTGGGTCAGTGGTCCTTCGTGAGATGGACAAACCTTTCCAATTATGCGGCTCAGAAGGGACAGCCCTGGTCCAGCCTGAATCTGCAGCTGGAGTTCTTTATCTATGAGTGGTATCAGTATTACTCAAAGACCTTTACGGGAAATGAATCCAGTGCCTCAGAGGCAGCGAGAGCTTTTTACCGGAAGTGGGAAGGGTGCTCGATTGACAGCACGAAGCGTGAGCGGAAGGCCGAAGAGTTTTATCAGAGATTTGCAGGTTAATGATGAAAGATCCTGCAGAGAAAGCAAGTACATAACCGGAAATAATTTGTATTTTAAAAGGACAGCCTGCAGTCGGAAAGATCTGACTGCGGGCTGTTTTTAACGTTCAGTGGAAGATTTTTCTATGCGGAGGGACAGGGGTGGTAAAATAGGAAGAAAAAATAAAAAAGTTAAAAAAACCTGTTGACTTTTTGCCTTCTATTCGATATAATATAATTCGCTGACAGGGAAAACCTGTGGAAGCATCGAAGCGTGGCTCAGTTTGGTAGAGCGCTGCGTTCGGGACGCAGAGGTCGTGGGTTCGAATCCCGTCGCTTCGACTCCTTGGCAGGGGCGCCGGAATCTTTTTTAAAGATTCCGGCTTTTTATTTTTTGGAAAGGACCTCCAGTTGACGGTGGGATTGATTTAGGCTACAATGGAGGCAGTTAAATTTCAGAGGAGGTACGCAGAAATGAAAGTGGGTTTTGGCAATGATCATGCATCTGTGGATATGAAGATGGAAGTTATGGAATACGTAAAGGAACTGGGCCATGAGGTGGTAAATTATGGAACAGATGAGAAGGTAAGCTGTGATTATCCCATTTATGGGGAAAAGGTGGCTAATGCGGTTGCAGCAGGAGAGGTGGACTGTGGTATTCTGATCTGCGGTACCGGGATCGGGATTTCCCTGGCGGCAAACAAAGTAAAGGGAATCCGGGCTGCTGTCTGCAGTGAGCCCTATTCGGCAAAGCTTTCCAAACAGCATAATAACAGCAATATTCTGGCTTTTGGCTCCAGAGTGATCGGGCCGGAACTGGCGAAGATGATCGTGAAAACCTGGCTGGAAGCCGAGTTTGAGGGCGGCCGCCATCAGCGAAGGGTAGATATGATTATGGATATTGAGAAAAGAAATCGGTAAATATCGCACAGTGTATACAGAAAAACAGATGAAGCTTTTCCTGACTTTTCCGGGCGGATACGTCCGAAGAGCCCATGGAAGCTTCATCTGTTTTTGTGTTTAGAGCATTTCGCCTTCCGGAAGGGCGATCAGCCGATCCAGGAGCTGGAAGAGGAGATCTTGATCGGGGACGGCGCCGGAGATCTTGCCCACAAAATCCCCATTTTTGTCAAAAAAGAGAGTCTGGGGGAAAGAATAGACGCCAAAGGTCAGGATGGCATTCTGCTCATGGTCCAGATAGAGCGGGAAGGTATAGCCCGCTTCTGTGATCATGTCAATGGCGTCCTGAGCAGTATTCCTGGAGTCTGGCACATCCAGCATGACCACATTCAGCTGATCCTTATAGGTGTCATGAGCCGCCTGGAAATAGGGCATTTCATCCTTGCAGTAAGGGCACCAGGGAGTCCAGAAGTTGACTACGGTAGGTTTTCCCTGGAAGCTGGAAAAGGAAAGTTCTTCACCGGAGGCATCGGACAGGATAAAGTCAGGAACCGGAATGGGAGTCACAGAAGGGGCTGCTGCGTCCTGTCCTTCTGTGTCTGTCCCTTCTGCCGTATCCTGTGTAGTTTCGTCCGGGGAAGAGGAATCCCTGCTGTAGGAGCGGCTCAGGCGCTGGTAGGCAAATGCGGCGCCTGCCAGCACAAGCGCAAAGAGGAACAGAAGAATTATGGTTTTTGTCTTTTTACTCATGGGAGATCACCTCCCCGCTTCTCAGATAACGGATGGCAGTCAGGCCGGCTCTGGCGCCTTCGCCTACAGCAACAGAGATCTGCAGAACGCCTCCGATACAGTCTCCGGCAGCCAGACAGCCGGGGAGGTTGGTCTGCATAAATTCATCTACCAGGATTTTATCTTTTTCCAGCAGAATTCCCAGCTTTTTGGCCAGATCACTTCCGCGGGCAGTTCCCAGAGCCACGAAGAGGCCGGAGACGGGGAGGCTGCTTCCGTCAGAGAAAATTACTTTTTCCAGCGCGGGGGTTCCCAGAAGGGAACGGATCGGCCGGGTATCGGCGCTGATGCCTTCCGGGAGTTCCACCAGAAGATCAGAATCATTGGTGAGCAGAGTGACACTGTTCACCAGAGGAAGGAGTTCGAGCGCTTCATGAATGGCATAGGGACCATTTCCGAGAACAGCCACATCTTTGCCGCGATAGAAAAAGGCATCGCAGACAGCACAGTAGCTGACACCCTTTCCCTCCAGTTCCCTGATACCTGGGATGGAGGGGCGTTTTCGGGGGGAACCGGTGGCCAGAAGGATCAGGCGGCTTTTGAGCGTCTGGTTTACGGTAGTCACTTCATATGTTCCATTCCAGGAAATGCCGGTAACTTCCTCCGTGAGAAAACGGGCGCCCAGGGCGCGGGCCTGCTCTTTTCCGTTTTCCACCAGAGTATTGCCGTCGAGAGGGGCAGGAAGTCCGAAATAATTTTCAATTTTTTCTGCTTTTGTCAGTGCGCCGTTATCTTTTCCGATGATTGTTACGGAAAAGCCGGCCCGCAGGATATAAAGGGCGGCAGACAGTCCGGCCGGACCGCAGCCGATGATAATTGCATCTTGCACAGAGAAATACCTCCTTCGGGTGAAAATTAGCTGAGCAGGGTGAGAAATCTGCCCAGAAGCCCGGTCATCATCAGGATTCCGATCAGAATCAGAAAAATGCCGGAGACCAGGTGGATGATCCGGTAATGGCGCTTCACGGCGGCAAAAGCACCCTGCAGAGAATCCAGCAGGAAAGCGCTGATCAGGAAGGGAAGGCCAAGCCCGACAGAATAGGCGAGAAGAAGCAGCAGTCCCTTTGCGGTGGATCCCTGCTGAGAAGCCAGCAGAAGGGCAGATCCTAAAAATGCACCGATGCAGGGAGTCCAGCTGACAGAGAAGACAACGCCAAAGAGCCAGGAGGACCAGGCTGTATGTTCTTTTTCCTGAGTCTGCGGGCGCATTCCGGAGAATCCGGGAAGTTTTAGTACCCCCATGTAGTTAAGCCCAAGAATGAGGATAAAAATACCGCAGACCAGATTCAGGCCGGTCTGATATTTTCTCAGAAGGCCGCCTAATGTTCCGGCAAAGAGGCCCAGACACAGAAAGACGGTGGTAAAGCCTAACACAAAAAAGGCTGAATTTTTAATCAGCCTGTGATGACTGTCCTCCTCCTTCATGCTTCCCGCCAGGAAACTGAAATAGATGGGAAGCATGGGGAGCAGGCAGGGGGAGATAAAAGAAATAAATCCCTCTAAAAACGTGATAAGATACTGCATAGATTACCTCGTGTTTACTGCACCATTTTCAGGATTGTACTTTTGGACTGTACGCCTACGGAGGATCCGATCTGTTTGCCGTCTCTCAAGGCAACCAGGGTGGGGATGCTCATAACCTGGAAGGACTGTGCCAGTTCCTGCTCTTCATCTACATTGATCTTGCATACCTTTATTTCCGGATGCTCGCTGGCGATTTCTTCAATGATCGGAGAAAGCATGCGGCAGGGACCGCACCAGTCTGCGTAGAAGTCAAGGAGTACAGTTTTGTCAGACTGCAGAACCTCCTGATCGAAATTTGCCTTTGTAAGTTTCATAGCCATAAAAATTCTCCTTTCTGTTTTATCAGAATTTTGTTTTCTTTCTTAGTATGCCTGAATCATACCGGTTTCAACAGAAAAAGTCTGTAACTTTGTCACACAGCTCCGGTGTGGTGCCAGGCTGAGGCCATTATACCAGAAGAGATTCTGTAAATCAACTGGCATGGTTGAAAAATAAGAAACTGGATATTTTATTCATGCCATTTTGTGATATGATGTAGCAAATAACAGGGAAGAGGAGGAAACAGGATGCAGGAAAGAATCAGGAAGGCTGAAGAAGGGACAGAAATCCGGGAGCTGACGGTGACGGCTCTTCTGACTGCTTTGACGTACCTTTTTACTGCGTTTGTCAATGTCCGCCTGCCTATTGCGGCCAACGGCGGCCTGATCCATCTGGGTAATGTGCCGTTGTTTTTGGGGGCGATGCTTTTTGGGCGGCGGGTGGGAATGACAGCGGGTGCTGTGGGAATGGGACTTTTCGATCTTCTTTCCGGATGGGCGGCCTGGGCGCCTTTTACGGCGGTGATCGCGGGCACCATGGGTTACGTG
>URYM01000029.1 GCA_900552095.1 uncultured Blautia sp.
GTGTATAATGAGTATAACTGTGAGAAGACTGCCGGAAGGTAAAATGATTTACAGCGGCGGTTTTCCCACAAAATCTGCGAAAGGCGAGGAGGATTTTTATGGACTACAAAGAGAGTTATGAATTGTGGCTGAATAATCCATATATTGATGAGGAGACAAAAGAGGAACTGAGAGCTCTTGCGGGGGATGAACAGGAGATCCGGGAAAGATTTTATACAGATCTGGAATTTGGGACGGCAGGTCTGAGAGGGATTATCGGAGCGGGTACAAACCGGATGAATCCGTATGTGGTACGCAGGGCGACCCAGGGACTGGCAAATTATATCATTTCTGTGGGGAAGAAGGATCAGGGTGTGGCGATCGCCTATGATTCCCGCCGCATGTCACCGGAATTTGCCAGGGAGGCGGCGCTCTGCCTGGCGGCAAACGGGATCCGGGCCTATATCTTTGAGTCCCTGAGACCCACGCCGGAGCTGTCCTTTGCAGTGCGGATGCTGGGCTGTGCGGCAGGGATCAATATTACGGCCAGCCACAATCCTCCGGAGTACAATGGCTATAAAGTATACTGGGAGGACGGCGCCCAGATCACACCGCCGCACGATGCGGGGATCATGGCTCAGGTGAAGGCAATCACGGAGTACAGTGAGACCTCCATGAAGACCATGAGTGAGGCGGATGCAAAGGCGGCAGGCCTCTACGAAGTGATCGGACAGGCTGTGGACGACGCTTATATGAAGGAACTGAAAAGCCAGGTGATCCACATGGATGCGATCCGGGAGACGGCAAAAGACCTGAAGATCGTCTATACACCGCTCCACGGAACCGGCAATATTCCGGCGCGCCGGGTGCTCAAAGAGCTGGGCTTTGAAAATGTCTATGTGGTAAAAGAGCAGGAACTGCCGGATGGCAATTTCCCCACAGTAAGCTATCCCAACCCGGAAGCCGCCGAGGCTTTTGAACTGGGACTTAAGCTGGCGGAAGAAGTGGATGCCGATCTGGTCCTGGCCACCGATCCGGATGCGGACCGCCTGGGCGTGAGGGTAAAGGACAAGGATGGCGTATATCATGACCTGACCGGAAATATGTCCGGCTGTCTGCTGGCAGATTATGAGATCGGCCAGAGGAAGGAGACAGAAGGGCTGCCGGAGGACGGAGCGCTTATCAAAACGATCGTGACCACCAATATGGCGGATGCCATTGCCAGAGCGTACGGGGTAAAGGTGATCGAGGTGCTCACCGGATTTAAGTGGATCGGGCAGCAGATCCTGGGCTTTGAGCGGAAGAAGAAAGGAACTTATCTTTTCGGATTCGAGGAGAGTTACGGCTGCCTGATCGGAACTCATGCCAGGGATAAGGATGCGATCGTAGCCACCATGGCGCTCTGCGAGGCTGCGGCCTATTATAAGACCCAGGGAAAGACTCTCTGGGATGCTATGGTGGATATGTATGAAAAATACGGGTATTATAAAGATGACATCAAGACGGTGACGCTTAAAGGCATTGAAGGTCTGGAGAAGATCCGCAAAGTGATGGATACTTTAAGAGAGAATCCCCTGCGCACCATCGGAGAATACCGCGTGCTCTCCTTCCGGGATTACCAGAAGGAGACGATCACAGACCTGGAGACGGGAGAAGTAAAAGCAACAGGACTTCCTTCCTCCAACGTGCTGTATTTTGATCTCACCGATGATGCCTGGGTATGTGCAAGACCCTCCGGAACAGAGCCGAAACTGAAATTCTACTATGGGATCAAGGGAACCTCTCTGGAAGATGCGGAGAAAAAATCGGCGGCTCTGGGTGAGAAGGTGCTGGAAGTGATCCAGAGTATGCTGGCATAAAAATGGAGAAAAAGGCATATACTTTTGATGAATTTTGCTCAATCGTAAAAACGCTGAGAAGTCCGGAAGGCTGTCCCTGGGACAGGGAACAGAGTCATGGGAGTCTGAAACCCTGTCTGCTGGAAGAAGCGTATGAGGTGCTGGACGGGATTGAGACGCTGGAGAAAGAAGGGAACTGGGACAGCCTCTGCGAGGAACTGGGCGATCTGCTGCTGCAGATTGTGATGCACAGCAGGATTGCCGAGGAAGAAGGGTATTTTACCCTGGAGGATGTCATAGACGGGATCAGCCGCAAGATGATCCGCCGTCATCCCCATGTCTTTGGGGAAAAGCGCCGGGTGATGGCCGGCGAGGTTCCGGGCAGCTGGGAGGAACTCAAGAAAAAAGAGAAGAACCCGGGGTCTGTTCAGGAACAGCTGGAGGAAATCCCCCCTCAGCTTCCGGCGCTGATCCGGGCGCAGAAGGTGCAGAAGAAAAAAGCTTATCTTCTGGGAGACGAGGATGGCAGAGAAGTGCTGGCAGAGGAGCTGACCGGTCTGATCCGGCAGGTAAGGGAGCGGCCGGCAGATGCGGAGGAAGGCGGAGAACTGCTCTGGAAAACCGCTGATCTTCTGCGCAGAGACGGTGTTTATGCGGAACTGGCGCTCAGGAACAGGACAGAGGAAGAGATTGCCGGAAGCGGGCTGGACAAAAGTGCCAAAGAGGGGTGAAATGAGGGAAATTCCTTGACAAAAGCCCCATGACGGTATATAAATAGGTGTAGAGTTCACGCAAATTTGACGTATACGGCGTCGCAGCTATAAAAATAGCATCTAAAATGTGAGTGAAAGAACATCAAGAGGAGGAAATAATCCATGAACAAGGCAGAATTAGTTGCAGCAATTGCTGAGAGAACAGAATTATCCAAAAAGGACGCAGAGGCAGCTGTAAAAGCATTTATTGATGTAGTAGCAGACGCTCTGAAAAAAGGCGATAAAGTTCAGATGGTTGGCTTTGGTACTTTCGAGGTTGTTGAAAGAGCAGAGCGCGAGGGAAGAAATCCCCAGACCGGAGAGACCATGAAGATTGCAGCTTCCAAGACTCCCAAATTTAAAGCGGGAAAAGCATTAAAGGACGCGATCAACTAATTTTTTCAATTAAAAAGCAGATGAGGCGCTGTAAGACTGCGGCGTTAAAATATGATACCATTTTCAAGCTCAGCCTGCGCTCGCCTTGAGCCTTTGTCTCAGGGACGTGCCCGGAGCTTTGCTGAAGATCGTATTGATATTTTAGCTTCAGTTTTTCAGCGCCTTTTGGTTTCTGGGAATACCGGAAAGAGGAAGTTTCCCAGGGATAGAGAAGGGAGAAAAGAGATGAGACTGGATAAATATTTGAAGGTATCCCGGCTGATCAAGCGCCGGACGGTGGCCAACGAGGCCTGCGATGCGGGGAGGGTTCTGGTTAATGATAAGCCGGCAAAGGCTTCCCTGAATGTGAAGGAGGGGGATGTGATCCAGATCCAGTTCGGGACGAAAACGGTGAAAGTAGAAGTCCTGGATGTACAGGAGACTGTGCGAAAGGAAGCGGCTGCAGAGCTGTACCGTTATCTGTAATAACCGAAAAGGCCCGGCCATATAATAGAGAGAAGCCTGACATGGGGGAAGAGCATATGGAGGAGGAGCATACGCACCAGCTGCACCTGGCTGACAGGAAAAGCGGACAGATTACAGGGGTCGTTGATGTGCAGGCCTTTGATGAAAATGAGATACGTCTGGAGACGCAGCAGGGAATGCTGCAGATCCAGGGCAAGGATCTTCATGTGGGAAGACTGCAGCTGGACCGGGGAGAGATTGATATTCAGGGAGAGGTGACCAGTCTGATCTACCGGGACGGCAGGGGGCAGAAAAGGAAGAAAGAGCAGAGCCTTCTGGGAAGGCTGTTTCAATAGAGATGAGCAGCTATATGACGGGGGAAATCCTGCTTTTTGCCCGGGCCCTCTGGTACGGTGCGGCGCTTCTGGCCGTCTATGACTGCCTGCGGGTTCTCCGCCGTACAGTGCGGCACAGGGGATGGGTCGTAGCAGTGGAAGACTTGTTTTACTGGATCGGCGCCGGTTTTTTTATTTTCGCCGGCCTTTACCGTCAGAACAGCGGAATCCTGCGGGGCTACTTTTTTGCGGGGATGGCGCTGGGGATGGTACTCTACTTCTGGGGAATCAGCCCGTTTTTTGTCAGATACGCTTCTGTTTTGCTGAAATGGTTCAAAGAAATCCTGAAAATACCGGAGAAAGCCGGAAAAAAAGCGATAAAAAGGTTGAAATCTGCGGCTGCAAGGGTTAAACTTTCTATAAGCAGGTCTATTTGCAGAAAAGCCCCCGCGAGGGGGGATAAGGATGGAAAGAATGAGAAAAAAAGCAGGACGGTCAGGAAGAGAAAGAGCCGTAAGCAGCAATCGGCAGAATAAGATTGCCATGGTGGCCATAACGATGGTGGTCTGTATTTTGCTGGCGGCGCTTGTGATACAGGGAAATGCCCTCCAGACGAAGATTGAGGAAAATGACCGGCGCAAGGCGGAGGTTGAACAGCAGCTGGAGGAGGAAGAGGCACGTACCAAGGAGATTGAAGATCTCCAGGATTATGTCAAGAGCGACGAGTATATGGAGAAAGTGGCCAAGGAGAAGATAGGACTTCTGAAGCCGAACGAGATTATTTTTAAGGAAGAGAATTAATCCCCGCTTTTTGCCGAAATATTTTTCGGCGTGAGCGAAGGGTTTCGACAAATTATGCAGGAGAACCCATTTATAATATTCCCTTAGAAGGATGATAAGGGGGTTGCGGATGGATGCAGACGGTGATCTTTGCCATGTTCGTGATCGGCATACTGCTGATCCTCAGGGACATGGCAAAAATTATTTTTTGGGAAAGAAGACGAAAAAAGGAAGCGCTGCAGTTTGACGCAGGGCCGCAGCGGGAGCAGATGGAAAAATATGCCCGCTCCTTTCAGCGGCTGGCCAGCACTTTTTATGATATGCCGGTGCGCCGGGAAGGATTCAGCCCCCAGGAGACGGAGCGGATGCTTCGGGAAACGGAAGAGACTGTCTGCAGCCGGTGTGCAGGGAGAGAGGAATGCTGGAGAAGGAAGCGCTACAGAAGCCGGGAACTGGGAGAAAATCTGATCCGCGCCATGGAGATGGCAGAGCCTGAGGTGATCACAGCGGCTCAGGGAGACTGGTTTGACATGTGCAGGAATGGAGCCCGTTTCCTGGAAGAACTGAAGCATATCTTTGTCCGGGAACGGCAGAATCTCATCTGGAATAACAGGCTGATCGAGGGGCGTCTCGCGGTGGCCGAGCAGCTGGGGGAAATTTCCAGGATCATGCAGCAGGTGGCCAATGACATTTACAATATTACGCTGGCTCCGGCAGAGCAGGAGGAGCAGGTACGGAAAGTGCTGGCCAGAAAACAGGTGCTGGTGAAGCAGATGTGGATGCTGGAGAAAGCCCAGGGGAAGCTTCGCTTTTTTCTCACGCTCAGGGCCAGGAGCGGGCAGTGTGTGACAATTCGTGAGGTGACCCGCATCCTTTCCGGTGTTTTTGAATGTCCCATTGCCGCAGCGCGGGAGAGCCGGGTGGTATTGAGCCGGGACTATACTACGATCCTCTTTCAGGAGGATGTCCATTTTCAGGTGCTCACCGGTGTGGCCAGGATCACCCGGGAAGCGGAGAGTGTCTCCGGGGATAATTATCTGTGTTCGGACGAGGGAGACAGCTATCTTCTGTGTCTTTCGGATGGCTGCGGTTCCGGGATGGAAGCCTGCAGAGAGAGTGAAAATGTGGTGGAGCTTCTGGAACTTTTTCTTTCTTCGGGATTTTCCAGAGAGACGGCGGCCCGGATGGTTAATTCAGCGCTGGTGCTGCAGAGAAGCGAGGGAATGTTCTCCACGGTGGATATCTGCTCGCTGGATCTCTATACAGGAATCTGTGAATTTCTGAAAGCGGGAGCGGCTTCCACGTTTATCCGGCGGGATCACTGGGTGGAGACGGTGAGTTCCACCAGTCTGGCAGCGGGGCTGGTGCAGGAGCTGGATTTTGAGAGCACCACAAAGAAACTTTATGACGGGGATTACCTGATCATGGTAACAGACGGCGTGCTGGACGCACTGCCGGAAGAAAATGCGGAGGAAGTGATGAAGGAATTCATCATGGAGAATACCAGCACATCACCCAGAGAGATGGGAAGAACGCTTCTGGAGCGGGTGATGGGCTGCAGTGGATATCGGGCGGCGGATGATATGACGGTTCTGGTGGCCGGTATCTGGAAAAAACAGTGAGGAAAAGACGGGTCATGAGAGAGCTGGAAAAGAAAATCAGAGCGTATATAAGGCAGAACGATATGCTGGCGCCCGGAGACCGGGTAGCGGCCGGGGTGTCGGGAGGGGCAGATTCGGTCTGCCTTCTTTTGCTGCTGCGAAAGCTGCAGCGGGAGATCCCTTTTGAACTGGCGGTTGTCCACATCAATCACAATCTTCGGGGAGAAGAGGCGGAGAAAGACGCCGCCTTTGTGGAAAACCTCTGCAGGGAGAAAGGTGTTTTCTGCAGAGTCTATTCGCTTCCTGTGGCAGAAAGAGCTGCCGGCCTGGGGGTCGGACTGGAGGAGGCCGGTAGAATTGAGAGGAGAAGGACCTTTGCATCCTTTCTGGAAGAATGGGGAGGAAATAAGATTGCCCTGGCTCATCACAGAAATGATGTGGCAGAAACCATGCTCTATAATCTTGCCCGGGGCACAGGGCTGGCAGGACTGTGCAGCCTGGCTCCTGTCCGGGAAAATTATATCCGTCCTCTGCTTGCTCTGGACCGGGCGGAGATAGAGGCGTATCTGAGAGAGGAAGGACAGGACTGGCGGGAGGATCAGAGTAATGCAAGTCTGGATTTTTCCAGAAACGTGATCCGGCATCAGGTGCTGCCGCCGCTGTGCAGCCGGATCAATCAGAGGGCTGTGGAGCATATGGCGCAGGCTTCTGAGCTGCTGGGGGAGGCGGAAGCCTATCTGAGGGGACAGGAAGAAAAGCTTTTTGAGCGGCTGGCCCGGGTGGAAGAGGGACAGATCTCGGTATCGGAAGCGCTTCTTGGAGAGCCGGAATTTATGCAGGCGCGGGTGATGGCGCTTGCCCTGGAGAGATTTACGGGGGGCAGAAAAGATATCGGCCGCGTGCATTTAAAAAGTCTCTGCGCACTGCTGGAAGGGGGAACGGGGAGAGAACTTTCGCTTCCGGGGAAGATCAGAGCTGTCCGCGGGTATGAAGAAGTGGTGATAGAAAGAGAAAAAAAATCTTCCGGGGAAGACAAAAAGGAAGAAATCCATCCCTTCCATCCGGGAATCCGGAAAGTCGGAGAATGGGAAATCTGTGCCGGATTTGAGGGAAAAGATTTCTCAGAAATTCCCCAAAAGACGTATACGAAATGGCTCGACTATGATAAAATAAAAAATACTGCAGTGTGGAGAAAGCGCCGGAGCGGGGACTGGATGCAGGTGACCCGGGAAGGCGGCCGGAAAAAGCTGAAGGATCTGATGATCGACTGGAAGATTCCGCGCAGCAGGAGGGATGAGATCTGGCTTCTGGCAAAGGATCAGGAAGTACTGTGGGTTCCGGGATACCGGCTGGGAGAAAGCTGTAAGATACGTCCTGAGACAGCGTGTATCGTAAAAATTACCATACAAGGAGGAAACATCCATGAGCGAGAAAATCCATGTGATGATCGATGAGGAAACGGTTGAGAAGAAAGTAAGAGAGATGGCGGCGCAGATCAGCCGGGAGTATGAAGGGAAGACCCTGCATCTGATCTGTATTTTAAAGGGCAGCGTATTTTTTGCCTGTGAATTGGCAAAGAGGATCACAGTTCCGGTAACGCTGGATTTCATGTCCGCATCCAGCTACGGTGACGGGACCCAGTCCTGCGGCCGGGTGAAGATCGTAAAAGATCTGGACGAGTCCCTGGAAGGACGGGATGTTCTGGTGGTGGAAGATATTATCGACAGCGGACGGACATTAAGCTATCTGCTTCAGGTTCTGCAGCTGCGCCGTCCGGCCAGCCTGCGGCTGTGTACGCTGCTGGATAAACCGGAGAGAAGAGTCAGCCCGGTGAAGGTGGATTACACCGGATTTGAGATTCCCGATGAATTTGTGGTGGGCTACGGGCTCGATTATGCGCAGCGGTATCGGAACCTTCCGTATATCGGAAGAGTAGAATTTGTGGATTAGGCGGCTGAAAGGAGATTTATCAGGTGAAGAATCAGTCAAGAGGAATGGGGCTGTACCTGGTTTTTGCGGCACTTCTGGTGCTGGGATTTGTCTACCTGTCCAACCGGACAGCGGACCAGGACAGCTATACGTGGCAGCAGCTGCAGGAGGATCTGGAAGAGGAAAATGTGGCTGCCGCCAAGATCAGCCAGAACAGGCAGATCCCTACGGGGCGTGTGTCCGTGTCACTGAAAAGCGGGGAGAAGCACCAGCTGGTAGTTACGGATGTCAATGAGGTGGAGGAACTTTTTAAAAGTGAAAACATGACTTCCTACCAGATCGAGGATGTACCCCGGGAAAATACCATGATGACCACGCTTCTGCCGGTGATTCTGACCGGAGTGATGATGTTTGTCCTGATCCTGTTTATGACCCGCTCCATGGGCGGGGGAGGCGGAAGCAATGCCAAGATGATGAATTTTGGCAAGAGCCGCGCCCGGATGTCCACGGATAAGGATAAACAGGTGACATTTCAAAATGTGGCAGGACTGGAGGAAGAGAAGGAAGATCTGGAAGAGATTGTGGATTTCTTAAAAGAACCGCAGAAGTACACCCAGGTGGGAGCCAGAATCCCCAAAGGTGTGATTCTGGTGGGCCCTCCCGGAACAGGTAAGACGCTGCTGGCAAAGGCGGTGGCGGGAGAAGCGGGAGTGCCTTTCTTTTCCATTTCCGGTTCTGATTTTGTGGAAATGTTTGTGGGCGTGGGAGCTTCCCGCGTCCGGGATCTCTTTGAGGAGGGAAAGAAAAATGCCCCCTGTATTATCTTTATCGATGAGATTGATGCGGTGGCAAGAAGGCGCGGCACCGGAATGGGAGGCGGCCATGACGAGCGGGAACAGACGCTGAATCAGCTTCTGGTAGAGATGGACGGTTTTGGCGTTAATGAGGGAATCATTGTCATGGCGGCAACGAACCGGGTAGATATCCTGGATCCCGCGATTCTGCGTCCGGGACGCTTTGACCGTCAGGTGGCGGTAGGAGCGCCCGATGTGAAGGGAAGAGAGGAGATTCTCAGGGTTCATGCGAAGAACAAACCGCTGGGAGATGATGTGGATCTGCATCAGATTGCGCAGACAACCGCAGGCTTTACCGGGGCGGAGCTGGAGAATCTTCTGAATGAGGCTGCGATTCTGGCGGCAAAGGGCAGAAGAGCTTACCTGAACCAGGCGGATATTCAGAAGGCGTTTGTAAAAGTAGGAATTGGAACGGAGAAAAAGAGCAAGGTTATCTCCGAGAAAGAAAAACGGATCACAGCCTATCATGAAGCAGGACACGGAATTCTCTTCCATGTGCTGCCGGAGATGGAGCCGGTTTATACAATCTCCATTATCCCCACAGGCATGGGGGCGGCAGGTTATACGATGCCGCTGCCGGAAAATGACGATATGTTCAATACCCGCGGAAAGATGCTGCAGCATATTACGGTGGCGCTGGGAGGCCGGGTGGCGGAGGAGATGATCTTCGACGACATAACCACGGGGGCGTCCCAGGACATTAAGCAGGCGACAGCGATCGCAAAAGCCATGGTGACCAAATACGGTATGTCTTCCAGAGTGGGTCTGGTGACCTACGGGGACGACGAAAATCAGGTGTTCATCGGCCGGGATCTGGCACATGCCAGAGGGTTCAGCGAGCATACGGCGGCGGCTATTGACGAGGAAGTCCGGGAGATTATCGATAACTGTTATGCGGAGGCAAAACGGATGATCGGCGAGCACATAGATGTGCTGCACAGCTGTTCCCGCCTGCTTCTGGAGAAAGAAAAAATCGGCAGAGAAGAATTTGAAGCACTTTTTGAGAAGAGCGAAGAGGTTCTTCCCCAGGCATAAAAAAGGGAAAAATAAGTCGAATTGTGAAAAATAACCGTGAGATAACAGGAGGATGGAAAAAGCCTCCTGTTATTTTGCATAAAAATCAAAGGCAAATTTTGTGAACTTTGTGAACACTTTTTCTTGCATATGGGGTATACTAATACTCGTAAAAACCCCCAATACATTATATAGTTTTTGCTACACCCCATAAGAGAAATACCTTCTCCAAAAAAGACAGCTTGCGCTGTCTTTTTTTCTTTTAGCCAAAAGCTATTGTATTCTAAAAATAAGTGCGCTAAAATAAAAGGAATGACGAGTAAAGGAAAGATCACATGGAAAGTAAGGAAAAGCAGAGAGAACTGTTTCAGGAGTATATTGCCAAGATGCGTCCGGTTTTAAATAAGAGGGCGCTGTTCAGTGATGAGACAGAACAGTTCCGGACGCCGTTTGAGCCGGATCCGGGAGATCTGGTGACGATCCGTTTCCGGACACTGAAAAATAATGTAAGTGCGGTGTATTTTATCAGCGGTGCGCTCCGGCAGGAGATGAAGCTTGCGGAGAGCCGGAATGGATTTGATTATTATATTTACCGGTTTCAGATAGGAGAGGAACCGGTTCATTATTATTTTGAGGTACAGTCGGGAAAACTCACCTGTTATTACAATAAGCTGGGAGTGACTAAGGAACTGCAGGAATATTATTCCTTTGGCATTGTGCCGGGCTTCCATACGCCGGCCTGGTCCAGAGGGGCGGTGATCTACCAGATTTATGTGGACCGCTTCTGCAATGGGGATCGAAGCAACGATGTGCTGACCGGAGAATATTTTTACATCGGGGATAAGAGCGTCCGGGTGGAAGACTGGGAGAAGCTTCCGGATCCCATGGACGTGCGGAGTTTTTACGGCGGCGATCTCCAGGGGGTGATGGATAAGCTGGATTATTTGCAGGATCTGGGCGTGGAGGTTCTCTATCTGAATCCGATCTTTGTCTCTCCCTCCAACCACAAATATGATATTCAGGATTATGACTATGTGGATCCCCATTTCGGGCGTATTGTGAAGGACGAAGGAGAACTTCTGGCAGAGGGGGATAAGGAGAACCGCCATGCCGGCCGCTATATCACCCGGGTGACAGCGAAGGAAAATCTGGAGGCCAGCAATCAGCTTCTGATTGAACTGATTGAGGAGATCCACAGAAGAGGGATGAAGCTGATTCTGGACGGTGTGTTCAATCACTGCGGTTCCTTTAATAAATGGCTGGATCGGGAACAGATCTATGAGGCGCAGCCGGGCTATGAAAAAGGAGCTTTTGTGGATGCGGACAGCCCTTATCATAATTTCTTCCAGTTCCATAATGAACATAACTGGCCTTACAATGAGTTTTATGACGGCTGGTGGGGGCATGATACCCTGCCAAAGTTAAACTATGAGGGTTCCAAGGAGCTGGAGGAGTATATTCTGCAGGTGGGCAGGAAGTGGGTTTCCGCGCCGTTTTATGCGGACGGCTGGCGGCTGGATGTGGCGGCAGATCTGGGGCACAGCCCGGATTATAATCACCGCTTCTGGAAAAAATTCCGGCAGGCGGTAAAGGAGGCCAACCCCAACGCGATTATCCTGGCAGAGCATTATGGCAGCGCCAAAGAGTGGCTGGGCGGCGATGAGTGGGACACCGTGATGAACTATGATTCCTTTATGGAACCGGTGTCCTGGTTCCTTACGGGGATGGAGAAGCACAGTGATGCATTCCGGGAAGACCTCCTGGGAAACAGCCAGTCTTTTGTGGATGCGATGCATTACAATACGCCGAACTTTTACGGGCAGTCCCTGCAGTGTGCGATGAATGAACTCTCAAACCACGATCATTCCCGTTTCCTCACAAGGACGAACCATGTGGTAGGGCGGATTCACACGGCGGGCTCTCAGGCGGCTTCTGAACATGTGGACAAAGCAGTCCTGCGGCAGGCGGTGGTAATCCAGATGACCTGGCCGGGAGCCCCCACGATTTACTATGGAGATGAGGCGGGCGTGTGCGGATTCACCGATCCGGATAACCGGAGGACGTATCCCTGGGGCAAAGAGGACCGGCAGCTGATCCAGTTTCACCGGGACATCATCCGTCTGCATAAGCATTATGAGGTGCTAAAGAGCGGATCGGTGAAATTTCTCTTTAACGGTCCGGGGACACTGTCTTACGGACGGTTCTCCCGGAGCGAACAGATCGTGGTGGCTGTCAATACCCGGGAGGAGGAGGCCAAGCTGCTGATTCCGGTCTGGGAGCTGGGCATGTCAAGAAATGAGGTTTCCAGCATAAGACAGATCTTTCTGACGGATCAGAATGGCTATTCCAGAACGGAGAAAGACTGGAAGCTGGTGGCCGGTATGCTGAATCTAAGCGTACCTGCCAGAGGCTCTGTGATACTGTATCGCAGGGGTCATGGACCGTCCGGCAGAAATTTTCATAAAAATTCAAAAAAAAGCTTGCATTTTAAAAAGAGATAAGATATAATACATTCTTGTCAGGGCAACACTGACAGGAAAATGGATGGATTCCCGAGTGGCCAAAGGGGACAGACTGTAAATCTGCTGCAAATTGCTTCGGTGGTTCGAATCCACCTCCATCCATT
>URYM01000030.1 GCA_900552095.1 uncultured Blautia sp.
GCCCCCGCTCCCGGTACCCACCACAGACATTTTGCGCTCTGCAGATCCTCCGCCACTTCAATGATTGGCGTAGTCAGCTGCACATCCAGCATTTCCCCCGGTTCCACTTTCCGCCCCACTGTCTCCCGGATTATGGTTTTTACTGCTTCCGGACCATGGAATACGCCCTCATCTGCGTATTCCAGAGATACATCTTCTCTGTCAAGAGCAAAAAATCCCAACAGCCGCTCTGCCTGACGGAAATTGAATGCCGCCACCGCACGCCCCATCTCATTTTGAATCTGGCGGTAAGCTTCCAGTTTTTTAATCGCTGCAAAAAGCGCCTGTTTTCTCCCCTTCTCTATCATTTCACCCCTCCTTTTTTGCTTTTTCATAAGCTTTCCTGGTTAATTCTTTCAGATCCGGCCCACGGTAGCTATAGTAATGCCCCGGAAGCAGAAGATCGAAATCCAGTTCGCTGATCTGTTTCATAGAACGAAGATAATCCCGACGGGAGAAGTCCCGGCTCCCCATATACCCCAGCTCCACATCCACTTCATCTCTGGGCGGAACCGGAACCGTCCAGAATGCGTCCCCGGTAATCAGCGCTCTCACACCGTCCGTCTCAACCAAAAAGGTCAGCGATCCCCGGCTGTGCCCCGGCGTCTCCATCACCGTCACCTTCAGGTTATCCGAAAACACAAACTGTTCTCCATCTTTTACTGTCTCATCTACTTTGCCCGGAATCCAGGGAACTCCAAAGAGCTCTTCACTCTCCGGGTTGCCCTTTTCAATCAGCTCCCGGTCACTTTCACTGGAAAAAAGGCGGGCCCCCAGTTCGTTCACCCTCCAGGCGTTTCTGCAATGGTCAAAGTGGGCATGGGTCAGAAAAGCATGGGTAATCTGATCTGTTTCATATCCCCAATCCTTCAGAACCTGTTCCATCTGTCTCCACTGCTTTTCACCATATCCGCAGTCGAACAGAACGATCCCCCGGTCATACACTGCCGCATAGCTGTTTGAATTTGTTCCATAATCCACTCCGGAAAGTTTCAAAAGATGTTCTGTAAGCTTCACTTTATTTCTCCTTTCCCCGTTTCTTTTCTATAATTTTAGTCTTTTCTTTTTCTCTTTTCGATTACCGAATCATAAAACAGGAAGAAAAAAAGTTACTTATTCCACTTTCATTGAGTTTTTTGTCATTTTCTATTATAATTTAGCTTTACAGGAGGAAGTTCTATGGAAATCAGAGAAAAGTTAAAAGAAATACAGTACGCGCCCTGGCATCGCCTGAAAATGAATTACGAACAGTTAAAAAAATGCGGGATCGACACCGGCTTTACCTCTGTCGTCACAGAAGGAAAGGATTTTCATCAGCTTACACAGGATATCTGCGTTTCCTTTATGAAATTCCACGACCAGTCTCTCACGAATCTTCTGTTCCACAACGGCCAGCCGATCCATCTTGACTTTGACGACGAGATCATAAGTTATTATTCTGATTATATCGAAATCCGCTATATTGCGGAAGGACATCTGGAAGTGGAAATCGAAGGAGAGACCTTCTGTTTTGAAGAAGGAGAAATCTGCCTGACCAACTCCATGGCATTCCACAGAGAATCCATCCCCAACTCCAACTGTCTCCTTTTAAACATTTCCATTCAGAGAAAATTCTTTACGGAAGCTTTTTTAGACAATGTAACGTTAACCCCCCTGCAGAAATTTCTGCGCAAAAATATTCTGAAGTGCAGTGATAAACAGCACTATCTGCGCTTTGTCCCTTCCACCGAAGATCAGCGCAGCATGATCCAGGACTACCTCTACGATATTGTCACAGAAGTAATCGGAAGAAAACCCGGATACCAGGACATCAGCCGCGGTTTCCTGATACGGCTCATGGACGCACTGTCTACCGGTTATCACTATAATTTTACCCGCCAGGAAAATGAACAATACTCTTTGCGTCTCTTTGAATCCGTCTCGGATTTTATAAAAAATAACCTGCAGACAGTTTCTATGGAGGAACTGACACTGGAATTTCATTACCAGCCCAATTATTTTAACAACTTGATCAAAAAGCACATGGGAATGACCTACTCCGACTATCTGATCTATCTTCGGATTGAAAAGGCAAAGCAATATCTGGAGGCAACCAATATTACCGTGGAAGAGATCATATGGATGGTCGGCTACAGCAACAAGGGATTCTTCTACAGAAAATTCCGGGAACTGACCGGAATGAATCCTGCCAGATACCGGCACAGCCGCTGAAATTTTTGTTTTCTGCAATTAAAAAAGGAGCCATCGCTCCGCAGATGACTGTGCATCTGCTCTGCGATGACTCCTCATACAGACAAACTTAATTATTTCAGGGTTACCTTTGCACCTTCAGCCTCAAGTTTGGTCTTCATCTCCTCAGCCTCAGCTTTGGAAACGCCCTCTTTTACTACCTTCGGAGCGCCGTCTACAACTTCTTTAGCCTCTTTCAGACCCAGACCAGTTGCCTCACGAACAACTTTGATAACCTTAACTTTGTTCGGGCCAACCTCAGTCAGCTCTACGTCGAACTCATCTTTCTCCTCAGCTGCCTCTGCTGCGCCAGCACCTGCTGCTGCTACAACAACGCCTGCTGCTGCGGATACACCAAACTCTTCCTCACAAGCCTTTACCAGCTCGTTCAGCTCTAATACGGATAACTCTTTGATAGCTTCAATAAATTCAGCGGTAGTTAATTTTGCCATTATAGTTTACCTCCAATTTTTCATATATTTTCGATTTGTAGTGCCTCAGGCCGCATCTTCAGCCGGCCTTCGGTAGATGCAGAATCTTAAGATTAAGCCTCTGCTGCGCCCTCGCCGTTCTTCTCGGCGATCTGTTTGATAACGCGTGCAAAGTTTGCGATCGGGGACTGCATGGAACCAAGCAGTCTTCCCAGCAGAACCTCTCTTGAGGGGATCTCTGCCAGTGCAGTGATGCCAGCCTTATCATAATAAGAACCTTCCACAACACCTGCGATCAGCTCCAGCTTCGGAGCGGTCTTCGCAAAGTTTGCCAGGATTCTTGCCGGAGCAGTTGCGTCGTCCTGAGAGATCGCAATTGCGTTCGGTCCGTCCAGATGCTGAACCAGAGTCTCATACGGAGTCTCAGCAAATGCACGTTTCATCATCGTATTCTTGTAAACCTTGTATACGACACCGGCTTCTCTTAATTCCTTACGCAGCTTGGTATCCTGCTCAACGGTCAGACCTGCGTAATTCACCAGAACTACGGACTGTGCGTCTTTTACGTGTGCGGAGATCTCATCTACGATCGGTTTTTTGAGTTCAACTTTTGCCATTATGGTGCACCTCCTTATAGTATTTGTAAGTGTACCTACGCTTGAGAAATAAAAAACCTCTCTGCCGCAAAACAGAGAGGTACAATTCCTGAAATAGAATGTATTTCCTCGGCAGGCGTGAAATGCTTATGCCCGTGGGCACCTGCTGTCTTCGGCGTGATACTTTTAATAAAATAGCATACTTTCGCTTTTCCGTCAAGTATTTTCTTTCAAAAAGTCTGTTGAATTTATAAAGAGCGGAGGCTGATGCCTCCGCTCCTGGAAATGGATTGTTATCTTATACTAATTTAACAGGGTTGATCTTCACGCCAGGTCCCATGGTCGGTGCGATGGTAACGCTGCGCAGATACTGGCCTTTTACAGCGGCCGGTTTCGCCTTGTTAATAGCGTCGATAAGCGTCTGGAAGTTGTCCGCTAACTGCTCCTCAGTAAAGGATGCTTTTCCGATTGGCACGTGAACGATGTTGGTTTTATCCAAACGATATTCAATCTTACCTGCTTTGATATCGGCAACGGCTTTTGCAACATCCATGGTTACAGTTCCGGCCTTGGGGTTGGGCATAAGGCCCTTCGGTCCCAGTACACGGCCCAGACGTCCAACTACACCCATCATGTCCGGGGTAGCAACAACAACGTCAAAATCAAACCATCCTTCGTTCTGGATCTTCGGGATCAACTCCTCAGCTCCTACGAACTCTGCACCTGCTGCTACAGCCTCGTCAGCTTTTGCATTCTTTGCAAATACCAGCACGCGAACCTTCTTACCGGTTCCGTGAGGCAGAACTACAGCACCACGGATCTGCTGATCAGCGTGACGTCCATCACATCCGGTACGGATATGAGCCTCGATGGTCTCATCAAACTTTGCTACTGCGGATTTTTTAACAAGTGCAATGGCTTCAGCCGGATCGTACAGGGTTGCACGGTCGATTGCCTTTGCAGACTCTAAATATCTCTTTCCTCGTTTCATTTTCTATAACCTCCTAGTGGTAATTGCGGGGATTGCCCTCCCACATGATTTATGCGACTTAGTCCTCTACTACGATACCCATACTTCTTGCAGTACCAGCGATCATGCTCATAGCAGTCTCGATGGATGCAGCATTTAAGTCGGGCATCTTCATCTCAGCGATCTCTCTCACTTTGTCTTTGGAAATAGTCGCTACTTTGGTCTTGTTCGGAACGCCGGAACCGGATTTGATATTGCAAGCTTTCTTTAACAATACGGCTGCCGGAGGAGTCTTGGTCACAAAGCTGAAGCTTCTGTCAGCGTAAACAGTGATGATTACGGGGATGATCACGTCTCCCTTATCAGCTGTTCTTGCATTGAACTCCTTGGTAAACTGTACGATGTTTACACCATGCTGTCCCAGTGCAGGACCAACCGGCGGTGCTGGTGTTGCCTTACCAGCGGGAATCTGTAATTTGATATATCCTGTTACTTTCTTTGCCATGTCAGGCACCTCCTATAATGTGGTAATTGCGGGGAATTTCCCTCCCACGAGCCTCCGGCGGAGACTCTTTTTGTTACATTTTCTTCACTTCTGCGAAACTGATCTCGACCGGTGTTTCGCGGCCAAACAGCTCAACATTGATGGTGATCATCTGTTTTGCCTCGTTGATGCTCTGGATCACACCTACAGTGTCCTTCCATGCTCCTCCAGTTACCACCACGCTGTCCCCTTCTTCAAAATCGATCTGAAGGTTCGCTTTCTGAACGCCCAACGGCTCCATCTCTGCTTCCGTCAGGGGTACGGGCTTTGATCCCGGTCCGACAAATCCTGTTACACCTCTGGTGTTCCGGACGACATACCAGGTATCATCGTTCATCACCATGTTCAGCAGTACATAACCGGGAAACATCTTTCTCTGCGTCTGCTTCTTGGCTCCGTTCTTCATCTCAACAACGTCTTCCATAGGCACACGCACTTCCAGAATCTGATCTTCCAGGTGTCTGTTTTCAATTGTCTTCTCAATGTTGGCTTTTACTTTGTTTTCGTAGCCCGAATATGTGTGGACCACATACCAATTCGCTTCTGACATTTTCTCACCCTTGTCCTTATTTAATCAAGAAATTAATGATCTGCAGTACCAGACTGTCCAGAATGGTGATAACCACACAGAGAACCGCAGTGATGACAGTAACTGCCACCGTCTGTTTTCCCAGCGTCTTTTTATCCGGCCAAACCACTTTCTTAAACTCAGACTTGAGCCCTTTGAACCAGCTCTTTTTGGGAGCTTTCTCTGCCTTTACAGAACCTGTCATTGTTTCACCTCTCACCAAATTTATTTGGTTTCTTTGTGTACTGTGTGTCTCTTGCAGAACTTACAATATTTCTTGGTTTCCAATCTCTCAGGATGGTTTTTCTTTTCCTTTGTCATGTTGTAATTCCGCTGCTTACATTCGGTACATGCCAATGTGATTTTTACGCGCACGACTTCCACCTCCACTGTGTTCATTTGCATTTGCAACAGTCTCATCTGCCCTTCCAGCCGCTTGCTCCTGCTGGTTTTAGGCATAAAAAAAAGACCTCTTCCATGTCGCTTTTACACTATAACACAAGAGGTCTTTTTCTGTCAAGGATTTTGCAAATTTTCTACTTCTTATACTTTCTCACGGTCTCAGCCATGGTATCCCACTTTTTCTCCATGTCAGCCACCAGCTTAAACTGCGTCCGGCAGCGGTCCAGGTTATGTCCTTCCCGGTGGATCTTAAAATAGTGATCCCCTTCCAGATAGTCTGTAAGGAAACGCATGCCGCACTCCAGGGTCATGATCTTGGCGCCCATGGGAAGCATTTCGATCTCCTTATCTGTGAGCCGTTCCCCGCACGCTTCCAGGAAACCTTTCGTATAAATCTCAAAAAGTCCCATGTCACAGGAAACCTTCTCAAGATCCTGCTCATCCTCCGCCGCTGTGCTGGCTCCGAAACGGATGCTGTCGCCATAATCGTTGACTGCCAGTCCGGGCATAACCGTGTCCAGATCAATGACGCAGAGACCTTTTCCCGTCTCTTTGTCAATCAGCACGTTGTTCAGCTTGGTATCGTTGTGGGTAACGCGAAGCGGAAGTTCTCCCGCCGCCTGCAGGTCCCCCAGCACTCTGGTATCTGCTTCCCGGTCGAGCATGAAACGGATCTCTTCCTGCACAGAGGCCGCACGTCCGCACACATCTTCCTCCACCGCTTTTTTAAACACCTGAAATCTGGCCCAGGTATCATGGAATCCTTTGATCGTCTCATGCAGCGTCTCCGCCGGGTAGTCTGAGAGCAGGCACTGGAAATTGCCGAAGGCCAGCGCACTCTGATAAAAATCATCCGGCTTGCTCACCAGGTCATAGCTGAAGGTATCGTCGATATAAACGTAAGCTCTCCAGTACTCTCCCGCTTCGTCCACCCAGTAATTTCCACCATCCCTGGTAGGGATAATGTTCAGCGTCTCGCGGTTCGGGTCTCCCCCCTGCGCGATGATCTTCTTCCGCAGAAAAGAGGTGACACCCACCACATTTTCCATCAGCTCCACCGGATTTTTGAAAATATCCTTATTCATGCGCTGCAGGATATAAAATCTTTCTGTTCCATCCGCCAGCCGGCAGGTCAGGCGGTAAGTATCGTTAATATGGCCGCTTCCGTAGATTCCTCCGCCGATGATCTCGCCGTCGAAGGCAAACTGCTGTGCGGCAGTTTCTGCCGCTTTATTTTCCATTTCTCTTCCCATTATTTTTCCTCCCAAAGGTAATCCGGGTACAGCCCCTTCTCCTTCATCGCTTTGATCGCAGCCACCACGACTGCCTTATCCTCTTTGTAAGTAACTCCGTACCATTTATCCATAGATTTCAGAACCTGAACCGTCGCTTTCTCCTCCTCCAGCAGATCGTTTACCACAGAAGGCAGGAAGTATTCGCACTTGAGCGGGTTCTTCTCCAGATTCTCTTCCAGGAATTTTCCAAATCTGCTCTTCAGCTCAGGAAGGATGCTCGCTCCAAATCCCCACATATTCATGGAAACGATGCTGTCCACCGGGAGGGAATTCCAGGTCGCCCCGTCATCCTCCGTAAATGCAGCCCCGCCATCCTTTTTCTCAATCCTGGTACGCTCCACAATGTCTGTCAGATAACCGTTTTCATCGGTCTCGCAGACGCCTCTCGCCACATAGCCGTTATCCGTCAGAGTATTTTCCAGAATATAGCCTACCATGGCATAGCGGTACTTTTCATCGTCCTGATGAGAAGCCAGATAATCATAGATCACCTGAAAGGCATCTCTGCCGTAATAGTCATCCGCATTGATCACCACGAAAGGCCCGTCAATTTCATCCATACAGCTTAAGATCGCATGGCCGGTTCCGAAGGGTTTCACCCTGCCTTCCGGAACGGAGAATCCTTCCGGAAGATTATGCAGATCCTGATAAACGTACGCAACCTCCATCTGCTCTTCCATCCGTTTTCCGATACACTCTTTGAAGTCCGCCTCGTTTTCTTTCTTTATGATAAAGACAACCTTCTCAAATCCGGCTCTCTTCGCATCATAGATGGAAAAATCCATGATGATATGGCCTTCCTGATCCACCGGATCGATCTGCTTCAAACCGCCGTAACGGCTTCCCATTCCCGCTGCCATAATTACCAATACCGGTTTTTTCATTTTACATTCTCCTCTCTTTGCTCTGCCGCTTTCCAGTGCCAGATATCCCCGGCTTCAAGCGCCGCTCTCACAGCGCCGCCCGGCAGAGCTCCTTCTATCATTATCTCCTGTTCCCGTTCTGCTGTCAATGTCAGCGATACCACTTTTCCTCTTTGCATCCTGGCGGAAACCAGAATTCCTCCGAAGGCCCGCAGTCTCTCAAAAGCCAGTTCCTCTTTCTTCCACTTCTCCGGAACCGCCGGAAAAAGTTTAATCTTTCCCTCTTCCGTCTGCAGCAGCATCTCCTGCAGGGCATCGGCCGCATACATATTGGCTTCCAGCGTAAAGGGCCGGTAATGAAACGTACTGTAACCCCGCCCTCTGTAATCGCCGTTCAGGTGAAACCCGTTGACCGAACAGAAACTCTCCCAGAAAATCCGCAGCTGTTCCCAGGCTCCTTCCCCATTTCCCTGGATTCCATACAGATGGGACATCCAGCAGAAAGAAAAGCCTACCCACATGCCTGTTCCCAGCCGTTCATAGTCCAGAACAGTGGCATCCACAATCTCCCTCTCTCCCATCGCTTCATAGCGGATCAGCCTCAGCGGACAGATTGCCATAGCATTGGAAAGATGGCGGTGAGACTCCTCCAGCACCTCATCAGGAGAGATCATCAGCACACGGCGCTCATCAACCGCCAGATCCGGAAGCTGTTCCAGGATCCCGCTCCAGCGCCCGGCCTCTTCCTCCCGGTTCAGTTCCCGGGCATACTCCGCCAGCGTCTGATAGAAATACCGCAGCAGAGCCAGATCATAATTGCTGTTGGGCGTCACCCAGGAGGCCGCCTCATCATCATGGATTTCCGGAGAGCTGGATACCGGAAGAAAAAGCTTCCCATCCTCTCCCTTCTCCAGAAGGTCCGTAATGCAAAGCGCCGTCTCCCGGAAATAGACCCAGGCTCTCTCTTCCAGAAATTTCCGGCTGCCCGTATACCGGTAATACAGATCAAAAGACTGGCAGAGCCAGATCTGCTGGGTCGGACTTAAAGAATACATCGGCCATCCGCCCAGCGGCTGCCCGTCTATGGTCATCACGCCCGGAAGGCAGATTCCTTCCGTCCCGTAGAAGTCCCGGGCAAAACCCGCCGCCTGTTCTCTGAGGTTCCACAGAAAATCAAGAAAACTTTCTCCCTCTTCCAGATGATTGGCCTTGTAAAAATGAGAGTAACACAGCTGCGTATTCAGGTCATTGTGATAATCCCCTTTCCACGGAGGCAGGCAGCCGTCGTCTGCCGTCCACACCCCCTGAAGGGGCATGGGGAATCCTCCTTTTCTGGAACAGGACGCAAACAGATAATTCGTCAGATACCACTGATGTTCAGCCAGAGGTTCCGGAAGCTCTACCCTGCTCTTTTTCCAATAAGAATTCCACCAGGCTCTGTGTTCTTCCCGATTCTTTTCATATCCCCGGGCAATCTGACCGGCCAGAATCTTCTCCCCGTCTGCAGCCCAGTCCTCCCCATCCCGGGAACTGAGGATCCGATAAAAGAGCAGCGTATCTTCCCCGTCTTCCCGGACGGCAAGTACCACTCCGAAAGCGTTTCCTCCTACAGTCGGCTGGATAAAGCGCTCCCACCGGATTCCGTCCTCTTCCCAGGATTCTCTCCCGGGCGCCGGATAGGAAAGCTGTTTTAAGCTTCCCTGCGAAATCTCTCTGTGAGCCGGATCGTATTCCCAGTGCTCTTCCTGATCCGTACTTCCGAACGAGGGATTCTCCAGCGTAAAAGAAAAGGCGGGAGCCAAAGCCCCCACCCTGATCATTCCGGTTCCATTTACAGCATGGCAGATGGCCTGAATCGAAATCTGTTCTTTTCCTTTCCCTGCCCTCAGCTCCACCTCCGCTCCCTCCAAATCCAGGGAAGCCTCTACAGGCAGATCCGGCTGAAAATGCAGCAGAATCTTCCCGGCCGGCAGCTTGGTCGGCGCAGGATACTGATAAGGGGAATCAAAAATATTCCGGATTTCTTCCGTATTCTTCTCCCTGGCCAGACGCACCAGATTCTGATAAGTAAATTCCGGCCGATCCGTCCCCTTCGGCCTGGATCTGTCCCAGATATCTGTCCGGTCCAGGCTGAAGCGGACCGCCTGGGAAGGTCCCCAGATCAGACACCCGGTCTGACCATTTCCCAGGGGAACCGCCTCATCCCAGCGCTGTATGGCTTCCGGAAATTCCAATTTAAATCTCATACCAGATAATCTCGTTTGCTTCCATATCCAGATTGAAACTGCTTCCGTCCCCGCGGTAAACGGTAGTGCTCTGGGGTTCATACGTATTATTTACTACACAGAACTTGCCATTCTCCACATAAGCATGCACCTCAACATTGTAATTGGTGCTGAACCACCTGTGCAGGTTTTCCTCATCATGGGCGCTCCACAGGATAGAACGGTACAGCAGGCGGCTGTTCTCAAAGCTGTAGGGCAGTCCGCTCATATACACAGCACGGCCCTTGCCGAACTCGTTGACGGCCAGGCAGACACGCTTGCCCTTCTCCACCAGAACCTCAGCGCTCTCCAGCGCATACATATTTTTCTGATTCTCACCGAAATCGATCTCGCCCTGGCTGTCTTCCGTGATAAAGTGCTCATGCATATCCCAGTTATACTTGTCGTATCCCAGAGTAAATCCGGTCTCCTTCTCAACGCCAAACACATTTGCCAGCTGGATAAAGCGTCCGTTTGCCTGATGGCCGGTGGGCTCGCCGATTCCGATCAGGCCGCCGCCCTCATAGACAAATTTCTTGATCGCAGCGACGATCTCGGGATTGCTCCACCATTCTCCGCCGGTGTGCGCGGTATCTGCATCACCCACGTTCAGGATTACGTCAATATCATCTAAAACAGACGCATCCTTTAAAATATCCTCAAAACTGATAAATTTCACATCAAAGGGAGCTCCGGCCAGCGCCTCGATGGCACCTGCGTAGAAATAGTTCTCTTTGAAATAGATCGCATGGTGTACCATATGGCAGCCCCAGGCACGCATCTTGCCCCAGCAGTTTAACACAGCTACCTTTTTAATGCAGTAGGGAACACATCCCTTCATATTATCATACAGCGTGCGGAACTCCTGGCAGACAGACTCCACATATTTCACAAAATCCGGGAATTCCAGCGCCAGCTTCAAGTATCCGCCGTATCCGATCCGGTCGATGGGTTTTCTGAGAATCGCTCTTCTGGCAGTCACCCAGTTCACCTTGGCTTCCTTCACCGGATCGCCGCCCTCATGGAAGGTATCCGGGAAGAAGTAGGGAAGCAGACGGCCTTCTGTATATTTCACACCTTCAATATCGCTGATCAGACGAAGCGTAGAACCATTTCCCACACTTCCCACCACAGCGTCGATTCCCATTTTGGGGAACTCCTCCATAAAGGGCTCTGTTCCGATCCAGTGATCTCCCAGGAACATCATGGCCTCTCTGCCACACTCATGGGTGATCTCCACCATCTCTTTGACGATCTTTGCCACCTCACGGCGCTGGAATGCCTGAAAATCGCTGAACTCTTTGCTGGGGATCCGATACTGATTGTTGTAATATCCCTGATCGATGATATATTCCGGACGGAACTTATAACCCACTTCCTGCTCAAACTGCTCCAGGATATAGGGGCTTACGGATGCAGAGTAGCCGTACCAGTCCACATATTTCTCCCGGGCCAGTTCATCGAAGATCAGAGTGAACTGATGGAAGAATGTGGTAAAGCGAAGGACATTTACATAGGGATGATCCTCGATAAATTTGCGGAGACGCTTCATCGTATACGCATGCGTCTTGGGCTGACGCACATCGAAGGTAATCTGATGCTCCACATCTTTCCATCCATTGGTCACTGCATTATACATATGTACCGGATCCCAGATGATATAAGCCAGGAAGCTTACCGTATAATCATGGAAGGCCTCTGATGCGATCGTTACCTCGCCGCTCTCCTCGTCATAGCTCCAGTTCTCCGGTGCAACTACCTCTCCTGTGGTGCGGTCCACAACCTCCCACCAGCGGGTAATGTCGTCTCTGGTGTTGGGTTTTAACATATCCGGATAAAGCCCTTTCATCAGCCGGATCTTCAGTTCTGCACCGTCAGCTGTATAGAAAGGCGTCATCACATACATCTGCTGGATCTCTTCCGGATTCTCCATCGCCCATTTATTATCTTTTCTCGTCGTATAATAGGTAGAGTAGATCTTGGCGTCCACATTGCAGAGTTCCTTTGGGAAATCTGTTCCGTCACAGTCGCGGATCGCGTCTGCGCCCCACTGCTCCATGATCTCCAGAGTCTGCGGTATTACATCTAAATCGGTAGGAATTGTTACCCTTCCCTTATTCTGCTCCATCTTATATTCTCCTCCTGAAAACGGGTTTTCCCCTTACTTATACTGTCTGTTATCTGTCTCTTATACACATCTCCGAGCCCACGAGACCG
>URYM01000031.1 GCA_900552095.1 uncultured Blautia sp.
GAGATCTAGTACGGTCTCGTGGGCTCGGAGATGTGTATAAGAGACAGGTGCTATTATAACTCCATAATTTAGTGTGGTAGAGTGATAACACGAAGAAGGAGAGGGTATTATGAAAAAGAAAACAGTGAGCGTGATTCTGGCGGCAGTGATGGGACTTGGTCTTCTGGCAGGCTGCGGCGGAGACAAAAAGGCAGAGGGCACCGACGCAAAGACAGAGGACAAGAAGGATGAAGCTTCTAAAGATGATGCGGAGAAAAAGGACGGAGAAGGGAAGACCTTCACCGTAGGGTTTGATGCAGAGTATCCGCCCTACGGATATATGGATGACAATGGAGAATATACGGGCTTTGATCTGGAACTGGCACAGGCAGTCTGTGAACTGGAAGGCTGGGAGCTGGTAAAGAAGCCGATTAACTGGGAGTCAAAAGATATGGAGCTGGATTCCGGTTCCGTAGACTGTCTCTGGAACGGATTTACCATGAATGGACGTGAGGATAAATATACCTTCTCTGTTCCTTATGTGGATAACAGCCAGGTGATCGTGGTGGCCGAGGATTCCGGTATTGAGAAACTTACCGATCTGGCAGGAAAGACAGTAGGTGTCCAGTCCGGATCTGCAGCCCTGGAACTTCTGCAGAATGAGGAGGAGGGCGGACAGAAGGCCCTGGCGGATACCTTTGGCAGCCTGAATCAGTTTGCAGATTATAATGCGGCATTCACCGAGCTGCAGGCCGGGGCGCTGGATGCGCTGGCTATCGATGTTGGAGTGGCAAAATATCAGCTGAACTCCAGAGGAGAAGGCTTCATGATGCTGGAGGAAGAGTTAAATACGGAACAGTACGCCATTGCATTTAAGCTGGGCAATGAGGAACTGCGGGATAAAGTAAATGAAGATCTGCAGAAGCTGGCCAATGACGGAACTGTGGCTGAACTGGCAGAAAAATATGAGATCGCCGACATGGTTACCCTGAAGGCGGAATAAGAAGCGACGAAAAAGAAAAGGGCGGAAGCTGCTGCAAAAATAGCGTGAAAGAGCGAATGCGGCGGCTTCTGTTCCTGCGTCTGGGAGGAGAACAAATGAGCTTTGAAGTAATGCTGCAGCAGCTGGCAGCGGGATTTGGACAGACCTGTGCGATCTTCGCACTGACTCTGATCTTTTCCCTGCCTCTTGGGCTGCTTGTATATTTTGGGAGAAATACAAAGGTGAAACCCATCAGCTGGCTGGTGAAGATTTATATTTCCATCATGCGGGGAACTCCGCTGATGCTGCAGCTTCTGATCTGGTACTTCGGCCCCTATTATCTCTGGGGGATGAACATTGGAGGGTACAAGTTTACAGCGATCATTGTGGGCTGTTCCGTGAATTATGCCGCATACTTTGCAGAGATCTACCGCTCCGGCATTGAGGCGATCCCGGTGGGACAGTATGAGGCGGCCCGCCTTTTAGGCTATACCAGAAGTCAGACCTTCTGCAGGATCGTGCTGCCCCAGATGATCAAAAATGTCCTTCCGTCCGTGACCAATGAGGTGATCACGCTGGTGAAGGATACTTCTCTGGTATATTCTATTTCCTATATCGAGATGTTTGCGGTGGCAAAGCAGATCGCAGCTTCTCAGACTACGGTGGTGCCATTCTTTATCGCCGGTGTATTTTACTATATCTTTAACTATGTGGTAGCTTTTATCATGGAGCGGATCGAAAAGCGGTTTAACTATTATCACTAAGGAGGAGCAGACGTGAATCTGTTAGAAATGAACCATATCAAAAAAGAATTTGACGGTGTGGGAGTGATCCATGATATTTCTCTCGCTGTGAAAGAAGGAGAGATCCTTTCGATTATCGGTCCATCGGGAAGCGGAAAATCTACCATGCTGCGCTGCGCCACGATGCTGGAGCAGATTGACGGCGGGGAGATCTGCTACATGGGAGAGAGGGCGGCCTGGGTGGATGAAAATGGAAAGCGCCACTATCCAAGAGGGGAGGAAGCGCGCAGGGTAGGATCTTATTTTGGCCTGGTATTTCAGAATTACAACCTGTTTCCCCACTATTCCGTGCTGAAAAATATTACGGACGCCCCCATTCATGTGCAGAAGCGTCCGAAGGAGGAGGTCTACCGGGAAGCGAGACAGTGGCTGGCCAGGATGGGACTGGCGGATAAGGAAAAGGCATATCCCTGTCAGCTCTCCGGCGGACAGTGCCAGCGCGTGGCGATCGCCCGGGCGCTGACGCTTAATCCCAAGATCCTGTTTTTTGACGAACCCACATCAGCGCTGGATCCGGAGCTGACCGCGGAAGTATTAAAAGTAATAAAATCATTGGCGGAGCTTAATATTACCATGGTGATCGTCACTCATGAGATGGCTTTTGCCCGTGAAATTTCCGACAGGATCATCTTTATGGATCAGGGTGTGGTTGCTCTGGAAGGGACGCCGGAGCAGGTATTCCAGGCAGAACATACGCGAATGAAGGAATTTCTGGGAAAATTGAACGGGATGTGATTGCTTTTTCCACTGGCGGTGTGCTACAATGGATTTGTGAGTTTTCACAGAACAACAGAATCCAAGATACAATACACAAGGTACGCGGAGGTAATAGCCGTGTTTAATAGGGAATGCAGTGAACAATCTGCAGCAGCCCGCTTTACTGTGATAATTATGCTGTCTTCAGGATGCCACTGGCGCTTCGGGCGCTGGGAAGGCGAAGACAGTGAAGATTTCAGCCAGGAGACCTGCCTTATGTATGCAATTGTTTTTTCGGTGGGGAAAAAGCGGTGCAGGGTAAAAGGCAGATTTTCAGGAGCAGAGAAAAAGGCTGCATTTATTTTGCATACGAAGACACTATCGGAAGGTAGTGTCTTTTTTTCTTTCATAGGATTACATCCGATGAAACAGGTATCGAGCGAAATCAAAGGAGGAAAACATGAAGAAAAAACTGATGAGTGCAATTCTGGCGGCGGCGCTGGGGCTGTCTCTGCTGGCCGGCTGCGGACAGGAGAAGACGGAGGAACCGAAAGCAAATGAGGAAAAGCAGATGGTTCTGGGATCTGTCCGGGACATGATCCCGGGAGAGGGGGACTGTTTCTATGTCAATCTTTCGGCCCATGTCTGGGAACCGCTGGTGGTGAACAACAATCATACGCTGGAGCCCTGCCTGGCAGAGTCCTGGGAGTACAATGATGACTGCACAGAGTGGACATTCCATCTGGTGCAGAATGCGGAGTTTACGGATGGAGTAAAATTTAACGCAGATGTGTGCCTGCAGAACATTGAGCGCTATAAAAAAGGTCCTCTGACTTCCACGTATACGTCTCTTAGCATTGATAAATCTTTCCCCAACCTGACCGGGATGGAGAAGGTGGACGACTATACCGTGAAATTTACCTTCGGTGAGCCGATCACTACGCTGGATGCACTGCTGGGAGATTACGGAAGTCCCATGATCAGCCCGAACTGCTTTGACCCGGAGACGGGAGAAATCACATCCACAGTGATCGGAACAGGACGCTATATCATAGACGAGCATGTACAGGATCAGTATGCGACATTTAAGAGAAATGATAATTACTGGGGAGAAAATCCGGGCAAACTGGACAGCTATCGGGTCAACTGTATTCCGGACTCCGAGGCTCGCTATTCTGCGCTGGTATCCGGGGAGATTATGGGTCTGATGGATAACGGAGCGATTATGGTGGATACGGCAGTGAATTTAACCGAGTCAGATGATAATTTTGTAATCGAACCTACGAAGAGCCACATGACCCATTATATGTATGTGAACGGCTCCAAAGAGTATCTGGGAGATGTGCGCCTGCGTCAGGCAATCAGCTATGCCATCGACCGGGATCTTTTAAATGAGACTCTCTACGCGGGACTCTGCTATCCGGCTTACAGTGCGCTCAGCAATCAGACTCCTCTTTATAAAGATATACAGGGGACTTATGATCTAGAGAAGGCAAAAGAACTGGCCAACGAGGTCCTTCAGGGGAAACGGCTGGAAACCACAATGATCCTGGGACAGAGAGTGGTGGACGGCTATCCCTGTAAAGCAATGGCAGAGTATATTCAGTCAGCTCTGGCGGAGATTGGCATTGATATGAAGATTGAGATCGTGGACAATGCGGTAAATACGGAGAGACTGAAATCCGGTGACTATGATTTCTGTCTGACGGTAACCGGATTAAACAGTGCGGATCCCTATGCGACGCTGTACAGCTGGATGGACAGCGAGGGAAGCTACGTGACGCAGTACCACTGGAATTATTCCAATGAAGAGGTGGATCAGCTGTTAGACCAGGTGCTTAATGAGAAAGATCCGGAGAAACGTGCAGAGATTTACGGCCGTCTGCAGGAAATCTCCGCAGAAGAGCTGCCGGTGATCCCGCTTCTTTACTATGTAAATGTAAATATTCATAATAAGGCAGTTACCGGATATACATCAGAACTGTTTGACGGGGTAAGCATTCCTACCCTGGAGTGGGCGCAGTAAAAGCGCCCTTCCCCGGCCGGGATGAGAGGAAAAAGGATGGAAATTATAAAATATATAGGGAAAAAACTTCTTACACTGATCCCGGTATTATTCGGAATTACGGTGCTGGCTTTCGTTTTGGGAGTCAGCGCCCCGGGGGATCCGGTGGAAGCAATCTTAAATCCGGATGGAACGCAGATCGTCAGCGAACGGGACTATGCCATTGTGCGGGAGCGCCTGGGACTTGACGATCCCATACCGGTGCAATATGTAAAATGGCTGAAAAATGCAGTGAGCGGTGAATTTGGACGCTCTTTTTTTACGAACAAAGAAATTGAAGATCAGATTGCATACCGTCTGCCTTATACCGTGAAGCTGGCCTGTTTCGGGATGGCGCTCACGGTTCTTTTCGGGATTGGAGGAGGGCTTCTTATGGCAGTCTGCCGGGACACCTGGGTGGATCATCTGCTCCGCACAGTCAGTACCCTCTTTTTGTCAGTCCCGGGATTTTGGCTTGCGATCCTCATGATCCTGATTTTCTGTGAACAGCTCCACTGGCTTCCCACCAGCGGGCTTCACGGTTTTTTGTCGTATATCATGCCGGGAATCACTGTATCTGTCTCAACAATAGGGGTCTGTGCCCGCCTGACTAGGACATCGGTGCTGGATGAGATTGGGAGGCAGTATGTGACGGTGGCCAGTGCAAAAGGGATGAAAGCCCGGATGGTTACGCTGCGTCATGCTTTCCGCAATTCCCTGATCCCGATCACCACATTTTTGGGGAATTATTTTGCGGGAATCCTGGGAGGCTCTTCGGTGGCGGAGGTGATTTTCAACATTCCGGGAATCGGCAATTATGCTGTTTCTGCCGTGCAGTCCCGGGATTATCTGGTTGTACAGGCGTATGTACTTTTTACCGGTCTGGTGTACGTGGTGATGAATCTGGTCATTGACCTTTTATATCTGGTGATTAATCCGAAGATACGGGTGGGGGAGAAGGCAGGATGAAGAAAAAAATGAAGATGGGCACGATTCTGGCTTTTGCCGTGCTGGGGATGATTCTGCTTATGAGTATTCTGGCACCCCTTATTGCCCCTTATGATCCGTTAAAGATTGATATGGCCAATGCTCTGGAGGGGCCCAGCCGGGAACATCTGCTGGGAACGGATAATATCGGGCGGGATCTTCTGAGCAGAGTGATCTATGGGGGCCGCCAGTCCATGGTGCTGGCTGCAGTGGCAACCAGCCTTTCCCTGGCTCTCGGCTGCCTCATTGGTATGGTAGCCGGATATTTCGGCGGATGGGTGGATCTGGTGATCACATCCATTTCCAATATTTTTCAGGGGCTTCCCGGCATGACGATGATGATCGCCATTGCCGGACTGATGGGAAGCGGGGTAGAAAGCATGCTCCTGGCGCTTGTTCTTACTTCCTGGGTGAGTTTTTCCCGTCTGGTCAGGGGAGAAGTGATGAAGCTGAAGGAAGAAGCTTTTGTGGAAGGACTGCGGGGACTGGGGGCAGGTCATATCCGGATTCTTTTCTGCCATGTGGCGCCGAATCTGATCAGCAGCATAGTGATTATTTTTGCCACGAGGATCGCCAGTTCCATTCTGTCTGTGGCGTCCTTAAGTTTTCTGGGGCTGGGGCTTCAGCCGCCGGCACCGGACTGGGGCGTGATGATCAGCGATGCCCGGATGTACTACCGGAGCAGCCCGCTTCTGGCAATTGCGCCGGGGGTATGTATCGTACTTTTGTCCCTGAGCATTAATGTGATTGCAGATTGGCTGAGAGACTGTTTCGATGTGCGGCGTGACAGTATAAAGGAGTGAGGCGAAAATGGGAAAAGATATTCGGGTGGAACATTTTAATGTCTGCTTTCAGACTGCTCTGGGGCCGGTTCACGCGGTGCGGGATGCCAGCACGGTGTTCGAGAGCGGAAAAGTGACGGGAATGATCGGGGAGAGCGGAAGTGGAAAGTCTGTTCTCGGCATGGGAATCCTGAAACTTCTGGCGGCCAATGCTTACACGGAAGGCAGCTGCTGGTACGGGGAGGATGAGATCAGCAGCTGGAGTGAAAAACAGATGGAAGGACTGCGGGGCGATCAGATTGCCCTGATCCCGCAGAACCCGGCGGAGGCGCTGGATCCGGTCATCCGGATTAAAAAGCAGCTGATCGAGGCAGTTACCGTTCACGGCAAAGGAAAAAGACAGGAGGCAGAGGCACAGTATGAGCGGCTTATGAAGCGGTTTGGTTTTCCGGACAGCGGGACGATAGGGAGGAAATATTCCTTTCAGCTAAGCGGCGGAATGAACCAGAGAGTCATTTCTGTGCTGGGCCTTATGAACCGGCCGGAGTGGGTGATTGCGGACGAACCGACCAAGGGGCTGGATGCCATTTTGCGCCGGCAGGTCTTTCAGGTTCTGCGGGAGATCGCAAAGCGGGATACGAAGAGTATGATTGTGATTACCCATGATGTTATGCTGGCGGGAAGGCTCTGCCAGAAACTGCTGGTGCTCTATAAAGGAGAGATTCTGGAGCAGGGGGACACGGATAAGATTATGGAAGATCCGCTTCATCCTTATACCCGGGGACTGATCGGCGCACTGCCCTCCAGGGGAATGAAGCCGATCCCCCTTCCGGCAAAAGAGAGGGAGGGAAAGGAGGCGGGCTGTGTTTTTTATCCCCGATGTGAGCGGGCCTGCCCGCGGTGTGCAGAAGAAAAGCCGGGAGACTTCCTGTGTGGAGACGGCCGGAAAGTGAGGTGCTTTCTTTATGCTTAAAGTAGAAAAGCTGAACAAACATTTCATAAGCGGCGTGATAAAAAGGCACCGGACAGATGCGGTAAAAGAAGTTTCCTTTGAGATACCGGAGGGGAAGATCCTGGGGCTTGCGGGAAACAGCGGCTGCGGGAAATCCACAGTAGCACGGCTGCTGATGCGGCTCATTCAGCCGGATTCAGGGCAGGTTTTTCTGGATGGGGAAGAGATAAGCGCACTTTCCATGGCCCAGATGAAGGCCAGGCGGACGAAAATGCAGATTATTTTCCAGCATCCGGAGAGTTCTCTGGATCCTCATAAAAAAATTCTGAGCAGCCTTCTGGAACCGATGACGATCCACAGGATCGGTGCAAACCGGGAAGAAAGGATTGCCCGGATCGAGCAGCAGTTTGAGCGGGTTGGACTGAAAAATAATCTGTTTGACCGTTATCCGCATCAGATCAGCGGCGGGGAAGCGCAGAGGATCATTATTTCCCGGGCGATGACGCTGGATCCCCGGGTGCTGATTTTAGATGAGCCTACTTCCATGCTGGATGTGTCGATCCAGGCACATGTTATGAACATTTTAAAAGATCTTCAAAAAGAAAAAAATATGACTTATCTCTTTATTTCCCACGACCTGGAGGTTCTGCACTGGTTCTGCGATGAAATCTGTGTGATGAAAGAAGGGGAGATCGTGGAGCGGGGCGGAAGGGATGAGATTGTAAAAAATCCGAAGCATCCGTTTACGAGAGAACTGGTGGAGAGCTTCTGCAGCTTTTAAGAAGAAGGAGAGAACGATGATACAGGAAATCGATTTTGCGGGCCTCTGGAGGGAGGAATTAAAAAATCAGGAGGGAACGTACAGTCTTCGCATGACGGATGACGCAGCAGAGCGGGCGTTCTGGCACAGCTTTATGGAAAAGAAAGACGTTTATAAACAGGATGGCTGGGCGGCCAGGATTACTCCCGTTCTGCGGGAACTGATTCTCCCCCGCTGCCCGGAGACTATCCTGGAGATCGGGCCGGGGTGGGGGAATTTTACAGCAGAGCTGGCAGAGTGCTGCAGGCAGCTTTCCTGTCTGGATATTTCCCCGGACGTACTTTCCTTTCTGAAGGAGAAGGTGCCACAGAAGGAGGGAAAACCGGAAATCCGTACTATCTGCAGCAAGTGGGAAGACTTTGTGCCGGAAAAGACATACGATGTGGTTTTTGGCTATAACTGCTTCTACCGGATGCTGGATCTGAAAGACTGCATCAGAAAAATGAATGCGGCCGCGGGAAAACTGTGTGTGATGGGGATGGGGACAGGAGAGAGAAAGATCTATCTTTATTTTGTAAATCTGCTTTTTCAGATGGGGATCGCAGCGGAGGTGCGCGTTATTCCTCTGGATGAGGAGGAGGGAAGCGGTTCCAGCCTTACAAGACGCCTGGGGGTGCTGGTGTACTGGGAGCCGGTGAAAGAGCCATGAGCAAGAAAACAGCACTACGGGAAAAGGGAAAATCCGGGAATTTTCGGCAGATGGCTACTTGTTTTTTTAGATGGGGCAGTATATAATTTTAGCGTAGCATACGGACTTTTCCGGTGCTTGGCTTTTAATCTAAAGAAAAGAAAGGTGTCAGACTCATGAAAAAGTTAGAACAGCTGTACGAAGGCAAGGCTAAGAAAGTATTTGCAACGGATGTGGAAGGTATTGTGATCGTAGATTACAAGGATGATGCCACCGCTTTCAACGGTGAGAAGAAGGGAACCATCGTAGGAAAAGGCGTAGTAAACAACCGGATGACTAATTATGTATTTCAGCAGTTGGAAAAAGAAGGCGTTCCCACACATTTCGTAGAGGAACTGTCTGACCGTGAGACGGCAGTAAAGAAGGTAAGCATTGTTCCCCTGGAAGTAATTGTGAGAAATGTGGCTGCCGGAAGCTTTTCCAAGAGAATGGGCGTGGAAGAGGGAAGAGAACTTCTCTGCCCGATCCTGGAGTTCAGCTATAAGAACGACGACCTGGGCGATCCCTTCATCAACGATGATTACGCACTGGCTCTCGGACTGGCTACCCAGGAAGAGATTGATACCATTAAAAAATATACCAGAAAAGTGAATGAATGCCTGAAATCCTATTTCCTGAATGCGGGCATGAAACTGATCGACTTCAAGATCGAGTTCGGCAAACTGCCGGATGGAACCATCATTCTGGCTGACGAAGTATCTCCGGATACCTGCCGTCTGTGGGATGTGAATACCAATGAGAAGCTGGACAAAGACCGTTTCCGCAGAGATATGGGAAATGTGGAAGAGGCCTACAACGAAGTATTCAAGCGTCTGGGACTGGCGTAAGGGAAACTGCCGGAAGGAGAAACAAACATGAGCAACGACCGTTATGTAAGCCCTCTGTCTGAGCGCTATGCCAGCAGAGAGATGCAGTATATTTTTTCGCCGGATATGAAGTTCCGCACCTGGAGAAGGCTGTGGATCGCTCTGGCTGAGACAGAAAAGGAACTGGGACTGCCCATTACCCAGGAGCAGATCGATGAACTGAAAAGCCATGCGGATGATATTAATTACGAGGTGGCAAAGGAGAGAGAGCGCCAGGTGCGCCATGATGTCATGTCCCACGTATACGCTTACGGCGTACAGTGTCCCAAGGCGAAAGGGATCATCCATCTGGGTGCCACTTCCTGTTATGTGGGTGATAATACGGATATTATCATTATGCGGGAAGCGCTGCAGCTGGTAAAGAAGAAACTGGTAAATGTGATCGCGGAACTGTCGAAATTTGCGGATCAGTGGAAGGCTCAGCCGACCCTGGCGTTTACACATTTTCAGCCGGCACAGCCCACGACGGTGGGGAAGAGGGCGACTCTGTGGACGCAGGAATTCCTGATGGATCTGGAAGATCTGGATTATGTTTTAGACAGCTTAAAGCTTCTGGGCAGCAAGGGAACTACAGGAACGCAAGCCAGCTTCTTGGAGCTTTTTGACGGAGATCAGGAAACCATTGACCGGATCGATCCCATGATCGCAGAGAAGATGGGATTTAAGGCATGCTATCCGGTATCAGGGCAGACCTACTCCCGGAAAGTGGATACCCGCGTGGCCAATATTCTGGCAGGAATCGCAGCCAGTGCCCATAAGATGTCCAATGATATCCGCCTTCTGCAGCATTTAAAAGAGGTCGAGGAGCCTTTTGAGAAGAGCCAGATTGGTTCTTCTGCCATGGCATACAAGAGAAATCCCATGCGCAGTGAGCGGATCGCCTCTCTTTCCAGGTATGTGATGATCGACGCGCTGAACCCGGCCATTACTTCGGCTACACAGTGGTTTGAGCGGACGCTGGATGACTCTGCCAATAAGAGACTGTCCATTCCGGAAGGATTCCTGGCGATTGACGGCATTTTGGATCTGTGCCTGAATGTGGTGGATGGCCTGGTGGTATATCCCAAGGTGATCGAGAAGCGTCTGCGCTCCGAACTGCCCTTTATGGCCACTGAAAATATCATGATGGATGCGGTGAAAGCAGGCGGTGACCGCCAGGAGCTTCACGAGCGGATCCGGGAATTGTCCATGGAGGCAGGACGCATGGTAAAGGTGGAAGGAAAAGAGAACAATCTTCTGGAGCTGATCGCTGCAGATCCGGCCTTTAACATGACGCTGGAAGAACTGCAGAAGACCATGGAACCCTCCCGCTATACGGGGCGTTCCGCGGTACAGGTGGAAGCATTCCTGAAGAATGTGGTAAATCCGGTTCTGAAAGAGAACGAAGCGCTGCTCGGCGTAAAAGCAGAGATTAATGTATAAAATATAGAAGACAGGAAAACGCCCGGAAGGAAAGAAAGCTTCCGGGCGTTTTGACGTGAAAGGAATTGCAAGAAAAGGTTGAGAATTGCGGCAATCCGTTGTATACTTACAATGTATGTGATATTTATTAAAACAGATAATATGACAGAAGTACTTTATAAGTAATAATAAGTTTTACTTATAAAAAAAGTATGGTACAATAAAAATATCTTTTTGATTGAATTGATACGTAGGAGGATGTAAAAGGATGATTAAGGCAGTTGTAGGAGCAAACTGGGGAGATGAAGGTAAGGGTAAGATTACCGATATGCTGGGCAAGGAAGCAGATATTATCGTGCGTTTCCAGGGCGGTGCCAATGCCGGCCATACGATCATTAATGATTATGGAAAGTTTGCGCTGCACACCCTGCCGTCAGGCGTATTTTATGACCACACCACCAGTGTGATCGGAAATGGCGTTGCGCTGAATATTCCGGTGCTTTTTCATGAGATCAAGAGCATTGTGGATCAGGGCGTGCCCATGCCGAAGATCAAGGTTTCCGACAGAGCTCAGATGGTAATGTCGTACCATGTGCTCTTTGATCAGTATGAGGAGGAACGTCTCGGAGGAAAATCTTTTGGTTCCACCAAATCCGGAATTGCACCGTTCTATTCTGATAAATATGCGAAGATCGGATTCCAGGTCAGTGAACTTTTCGAGGACGAAGAGGCGCTGAAAGAGAAAGTGGCAAGAGTCTGCGAGACTAAAAATGTGCTGCTGGAGCATCTGTACCACAAACCGCTCCTGGATCCGGAGAAGATTTTTGAAGAACTGCAGACGTATAAAGAGATGGTTGCACCGTATGTCTGTGATGTTTCTTCTTTCCTCTGGAACGCGTGGAAGGAAGGAAAAGAAATTCTGCTGGAGGGACAGCTGGGGACACTGAAGGATCCGGATCACGGCATTTACCCGATGGTAACTTCATCCTCCACCCTGGCAGCTTATGGAGCGATCGGAGCCGGAGTGCCGCCCTACGCGATCGAAAAAGTAATCACTGTCTGCAAAGCCTACTCCAGCGCAGTGGGAGCAGGAGCTTTCGTATCTGAGATCTTCGGCGAGGAAGCCGATGAGCTGAGACGCCGCGGTGGTGACGGCGGAGAGTTTGGAGCGACTACAGGGCGCCCCAGAAGAATGGGATGGTTTGACTGTGTGGCTTCCAAGTATGGCTGCCGTCTGCAGGGAACTACTGACGTGGCTTTTACCGTTCTCGATGTTCTGGGTTATCTGGATGAGATTCCTGTCTGCGTGGGCTATGAGATCGACGGCCAGGTTACGACCGACTTC
>URYM01000032.1 GCA_900552095.1 uncultured Blautia sp.
GATCTACACGCGTAAGATCGTCGGCAGCGTCAGATGTGTATAAGAGACAGGGAAAATTTACAACTGCTGTCTATTTCCCGAAGGTATAATTGCTATAAATATTTGTTATAGAAAAAATGATTGATATACATTGACAGAATAACAAAAAGAATGTATGATAACAATCAAACATTCGTCCTTCTGAGGAGGACATTAGGAGGGAAACGTTATGAAAAATAAGAAGAAATGGATGAGTCTGGTTCTGGCATCTGCCATGGCAGTGACCGCATTGGCCGGATGTGGAAGCAGCGCAGATGATAAGGGAAGTTCCGACAGCGGAGAGGCTGTATTTAAGATTGGCGGCACCGGTCCTCTTACCGGAGATTACGCAATTTATGGCAAAGCAGTTCAGAATGGTATTGAGCTGGCAGCAAAAGAGATCAATGAGGCCGGCGGTATTAACGGAGTTCAGATTGAATATAAATTTGAGGATGATGAGGCAGATGCAGAGAAAGCGGTGAATGCTTACAATACCTTGAAAGACTGGGGTATGCAGATTATGGTGGGAGCCACAACTTCCGGAGCCTGCGAGTCAGTGGTTGCCGAGACAGCCAACGACAATATGTTCCAGCTGACTCCTTCCGGAACTTCTTTAAATGCGGTGCAGTACGACAATGCTTTCCGGATGTGTTTCTCAGATCCGGCGCAGGGAACCGTTTCTGCCCAGTACATCGCAAAAAATAATCTGGCAAAAAAGATTGCTGTAATTTACGATAGTTCCAATACCTACTCCAGCGGAATCTATGAAAACTTTGCAAAGGAAGCAAAGAATCAGGGACTGGAGGTTGTATCTGCAGAGGCCTTTACGGCGGAGAGCAACAAAGATTTCTCTGTGCAGCTGCAGAAGGCAAAAGACAACGGAGCCGAGATGGTTTTCCTTCCTATCTATTATCAGGAGGCATCTCTGATTCTGGCTAAGGCAAAGGAAATGGGCTATGCTCCCGTTTTCTTCGGATGCGACGGAATGGACGGAATCCTGTCTCTGAACAATTTTGACACTTCTCTGGCAGAAGGGCTGATGCTGATGACTCCCTTCTCCGCAGACGCAGAGGATGAGAAGACGCAGAACTTTGTAAAAGCTTATGAAGAGGCTTACGGCGACACACCGAACCAGTTTGCAGCAGATGCTTACGACGCTGTGTATGTAGTAAAAGCGGCAGCGGAGAAAGCGGAACTGACACCGGATATGAGCGCTTCCGATATGTGCGATGCACTGAAAGGTGCAATGACGGAAATTACCTTTGACGGTCTGACCGGAAAGAGCATTACCTGGGAAGCAAACGGTGAGCCGACAAAAGATCCGATCGCAGTTAAGATCGAGGGCGGAAAATACGTCTTCATGTAATTTTTAGAAGGTAAATATGGGTGTCTCTGAAAGTTTTTGGGGACACCCGTTTTTCCGTACAGGAGAAAGAAAACAAAGAAAAGGAGTGAGGGAGAGCAGATGAGTTTCTTATCTTACATTATTAATGGAATCAGTCTCGGCAGTGTATATGCGATCATTGCCCTGGGCTATACGATGGTTTACGGAATCGCCAAAATGCTGAACTTCGCCCACGGAGATGTGATCATGGTGGGAGGATTTGTGGCTTTTACCGCCATGAACAGTGCAGGGCTTCCGCCCCTTGTGGCAGTACTTTTATCCATGCTGGTCTGCACCGTTCTGGGTGTGGTGATCGAGAGGGTGGCTTATAAGCCGCTTCGGATGGCATCCCCTCTGGCTGTGCTGATCACAGCCATCGGTGTGAGCTATTTCCTTCAGAATCTGGCTCTTCTGATTTTTGGGGCAGACACAAAGACGTTCCAGAGTGTGATCAGCTTTGAGGGAATCTCTCTGGCGGGGGGCCAGCTGAAGATTTCTGGTGTAACGCTGGTGACAATTCTGGCCTGTATCATCATTGTGGTGGGACTTACTTTATTTATCCGCAGGACAAAGGCGGGGCAGGCAATGCTGGCCGTTTCAGAGGACAGAGGAGCGGCACAGCTGATGGGGATTAATGTGAACGGAACGATTGCACTTACCTTTGCCATCGGTTCTGCGCTGGCGGCGGTGGCAGGAGTACTGCTCTGTTCCGCTTACCCGTCTCTGAATCCCTACACGGGAGCCATGCCCGGAATCAAGGCGTTTGTGGCGGCCGTATTCGGCGGGATCGGATCCATCCCCGGCGCTATGCTGGGCGGAATTCTGCTGGGTGTGATCGAGATTCTGGCGAAGGCCTACATCTCTTCCCAGCTGGCGGACGCTATCGTGTTTGCGGTGCTGATCGTGGTGCTTCTGGTAAAGCCTACCGGTATCTTCGGAAAGAAGATCCAGGAGAAAGTATAAGGAAGGGGGATGAAGATGAAAAAGTTAAGCAAAGCATCAAAAAGCAGCTTCATTACCTACGGAATTGTAGTGATTGCGCTGATCATCGGGCAGGTCTGGTCTGCCAGCGGCTCTATGTCGAGTCTTTTTAAAGGGCTTTTGGTACCTCTGTGTGTCTATATGATTCTGGCAGTTTCCCTGAACCTGACAGTTGGAATTCTGGGCGAGCTGAGCCTGGGACACGCGGGATTCATGTGTGTGGGAGCTTTCTCCAGCGCCTTTTTCTCCAAGCTTACGGATGGAACTATGCCGGATGGCCTGCGCTTTTTCCTGGCGCTGCTGATCGGCGCGGCTGTGGCGGGAATCTTCGGTATTCTGATTGGAATTCCGGTGCTTCGTCTCCGGGGAGATTATCTGGCGATTGTGACTCTGGCTTTTGGCGAGATTATCAAAAATGTAATTAATGTACTTTACATAGGAAAAGATCAGAGCGGACTTCATTTTTCCATGAAAGATTCCATGTCTTTAAATATGGATGAGACGGGAAAGGTTCTGGTGAACGGACCGCAGGGAATCGGGGGAACGCCGAAGGATTCCACGTTTCTGATCGGAATGATCCTGCTTCTGATTACGTTATTTATTGTTTTGAATCTGGTTCATTCCAGATCCGGCCGGGCGATCATGGCAATTCGGGATAACAGGATCGCAGCCGAGTCTGTGGGAATCAATATCACGAAATACAAGATCATGGCCTTTTCTGTGTCTGCGGCTCTGGCCGGTGTGGCCGGTGTGCTGTATGCCCACAATCTGTCGTCCCTGGTGGCTTCCCCGAAAAACTTCGGGTATAATATGTCCATTATGGTTCTGGTCTTCGTAGTGCTGGGCGGCATTGGAAATATCCGCGGTTCTATGATCGCAGCTTTTGTGCTGACGCTGCTTCCGGAAATGCTCCGCGGTCTGTCTGATTACCGTATGCTGATTTATGCGGTGGTGCTGATCGTGATGATGCTCTTCAACTGGAGTTCAGGAGGGCGCCGTTTCAAGGAAAAAATGGCGGTAAAGATGCGTTCTGTATGGAAACGCGAAGCAAAGGAGGCTGAATAATGGCGTTATTGGAAGTGAAAAATCTGGGCATTTCCTTCGGCGGTCTGCGCGCGGTAAATGCCTTTGATATTCAGATTGAAAAAGGGCAGCTCTATGGACTGATCGGGCCGAACGGTGCCGGAAAGACTACGGTATTCAACCTGCTCACGGGTGTATATAAACCCACAGAAGGAATTATCCATCTGGATGGAAAAGATATTACGGGAAAGAAAACCATTGAGATCAACCGGGCGGGAATCGCCAGGACCTTTCAGAATATCCGCCTTTTTAAAGATCTGTCCGTGCTGGACAATGTGAAAGTAGGACTTCACAATCACCATTCTTATTCTACCCTGGAAGGGATCTTCCGCCTTCCCCGCTATCACAAAGTGGAGAAGGAGATGAACGAGAAGGCGATGGAACTTCTGAAGGTGTTTGATCTGGAGGGGGAGGCCAAGACCAAGGCTGCCAATCTTCCCTACGGCAAACAGAGGAAGCTGGAGATTGCCAGAGCCCTTGCCACAGATCCCAAGCTTCTGCTTCTGGATGAGCCGGCGGCCGGCATGAATCCCAACGAGACCGGGGAACTGATGAAAACGATCAAATTTGTGCAGAAGGAATTTGACATGACGATCCTGCTGATCGAGCACGACATGAAGCTGGTGGGCGGAATCTGTGAGGCGCTGACGGTGCTGAACTTCGGCGAAGTTCTTGCCCAGGGAGATACGAAGAGCGTCTTAAATGATCCGCAGGTGATCAAAGCATATCTGGGAGAATAGGAGGAGCAGGACATGGCATTACTGGAAGTAAAGGATCTGCAGGTATATTACGGCATGATCCAGGCTCTGAAGGGGATTTCCTTTCAAGTGGAAGAAGGAGAAGTAATCGCCCTGATCGGCGCCAACGGAGCGGGAAAGACTACAACGCTTCATGCAGTTACCGGGCTTTTGCCGGTGAAGGCAGGGGAAGTAAAGCTGGGAGGAACAGATATTCTGAAGGTTCCGTCCCACAAGATCGTGAGTATGGGAATGGCTCACGTGCCGGAGGGACGCCGGGTGTTTGCCCAGCTCTCTGTCTATGAAAATCTGCGCATGGGCGCTTACACGAGAAAGGATAAGGAAGAGTTTCACAGAACACTGGAGATGATCTATGAGAAATTCCCCCGGCTTCAGGAGCGGCGCAATCAGCTGGCAGGAACCTTATCCGGCGGCGAGCAGCAGATGCTGGCTATGGGGCGGGCGCTGATGTCCCAGCCGAAGATCATCCTGATGGATGAGCCCTCTATGGGACTGTCACCGATCTTCGTAAATGAGATATTCAAGATTATCCAGGAAGTGAGCGCAGCAGGCGTGACCGTGCTTTTAGTGGAGCAGAATGCGAAAAAAGCGCTCTCCATCGCAGACCGGGCGTACGTGCTGGAAACGGGAAATATCGTTCTGGAAGGAAAGGCGTCAGAACTTCTGAACGATGAGTCGATCAAGAAAGCATATCTGGGTGAATAGGGGGGATTTGCAGTGGAAAATGTGGTAATTACCATCGCCCGCCAGTATGGGAGCGGCGGACGGACGATCGGACGTATGCTGGCAAAGGAACTGGGGATTCCGTTTTATGACAGGGAGCTTCTGGAAATGGCTTCTGAGGACAGCGGGATCCATGTGAAATTTTTCGGAGCGGCAGACGAGAAAGTAAAGACGGCGGCTAAATTAAAGGGGACGAAGGTTTACAGCGGAGAACTTCTCTCCCCGGAGGACAGGGCTTTCGTATCGGACGACAATCTGTTCAATTATACAGCCAAGACGATCAAACATCTGGCAGAGCAGGAGTCCTGTGTGATCATCGGCCGCTGTGCAGATTTTATCCTGAGGGATTATCCCAATGTGGCAAGTGTGTTTATCCATGCTTCCGAGGAGTTCTGCCTTCAGCAGGCGATGGAGAGAAACAGCATGAGCACCCGGGAAATGCAGAAATTTATTGAGCGGACAGATAAATACCGCGGAGATTTCTATGAGCATTATACGGGACACAAGTGGGCGGATCTGCGCAACTATGATCTCTGTCTGAATAGCGGGAAACTGGGATTTGAGAAAACGGTGGAAGAGATCAGAGCTTATTTAAAAGTGCGTTTTGGAAAAGAAGAGTAACAGACCGGGGCGCCAGGATAGACAGAAGAAAGCGGATGCAGGAGCTTGCATCCGCTTTCTTCTGTCCGGAGGGAGTCTCTTTTGGTTTCTATTCTTGACAGCAAATTCCGCATACAGTACTATTTTAGAAGGATAAATAAAAATAATAACATATATAAGATGAGGTGTATCATGAAGAAAAATGATCTGCTCCACGGCGGTGTTCTGGCGATTCTGCTCTTTGCCGCCTGGCTTCTTCTGGGAGAAGATGTAATTCCGTTTTTGAGCTGGTGGGTTATGCTGCTGGCGCTGGGGCTGGGGTTCTGGCCTCTCACATCCCGGATCTTCTCCGGGTTTGCGGACAGGGGATGGCTGTTTTCCAAGGTGCTGGGCGTTGCGGTGGCCGGCTATGTCATGTGGCTTTTGAATACGCTTCATATCGTAAAGTTCAGAAATCTGGCCTGCATTCTGACAGCGGCTGTCTGTATTTTGGCGAATCTGTTCTGGATGAAAAAGAAGAAGGCGGTGATTGAGGCCAGAAGAAGCCTGGTGCTGACGGAGGAATGTCTCTTTCTGGCTCTCTTTCTTCTGTGGACGTATCTGGCGGGATTCCGGCCGGAGGCCTATGGTACCGAGAAATTTATGGATTACGGGTTTATGGCCACGATGATGCGGGGAGATTACATGCCTGCGGAAGATCTGTGGTATGCGGGGGAACAGCTGAATTATTATTACGGCGGCCAGTACTACGCCGTCTTTCTTACCCGTCTTACCTTTACCAGGATCCAGGAAACGTATCACCTCATGCGGACGATGGTGGCTGCGTTTGCCTTTGTCCTTCCTTTTTCTTTGGTGCGGCAGATGCTGGAGGACAGGTGGAAGGAGAAAAAGAGAGGGCTGGCGGCGGCCGGAGGCGTGCTGGCGGGAACGGCAGTCTCCCTGGCCGGAAATATGCACTATGTGCTGTTTGGAAAACTGATCCCCTGGATCCGGGAGATTTTCCAGATTCCTTTTGACGGGAAAGAATACTGGTTTCCCAATTCGACCCGGTATATCGGCTACAATCCGGAGGTGGTCAATGATAAAACAATTCATGAATTCCCCTCCTACTCCTTTATTCTGGGGGACCTTCATGCCCATGTGGTGAATCTGATGTTTGTACTTCTGGTGGTGGGGATTCTCTACACCTGGCTGCAGCAGCGCCGGGAGGCAGAGGACAGGCCAATGCTTCTTGTCAGAGGACTCAGGCAGCCGCAGATCTGGCTTTTGGGATTCTTTATCGGAATTTTCCAGTGGACAAATTACTGGGATTTTGCCATTTATTACGTAGTTGGAGGAGCGGTGCTGGTGCTTACGCTGATCCGGGCGCATGGAAAGAAGATCGGAAAGATTTTCTCCAACACGGTTTTCTATGCGGCAGTGATCCTGGTCTTTTCCTGGATCGTGATTCTGCCCTTCACTCTGCGTTTCGAGACGATGTTTCTGGGGATCGGGATTGCAGAGCGCCACTCGAAGCTGTACCAGCTGGCGATTCTCTGGGGCCTTCCCGTGGCTGTGGGAATCCTGCTCCTTGTGTGGGCAGTGACAGAGCACAGAAAGGAACGCAGAAAGGGAGAACGGCTCGTGACTTTTTTCCGGGAACGGCCTCTTCCGGAACTTTTTGCAGTGATCCTCACACTCTGTGCCATGGGACTGGTGCTGCTTCCCGAGCTTGTGTATGTGAGGGATATTTATGAGGAAAATTATGCCCGCTCGAATACCATGTTCAAGCTGACGTATCAGGCCTTTACTCTTTTTGGGATTGCTATGGCCTACACCCTGACCAGTCTTCTGGCACAGAAGGGGAGGAAGGCGCTGCGGGCGCTTTCCGGGATCTGTCTGGCACTTTTCCTGTGTACCACGGGATATTTTGTTACTTCTGTTCATGCCTGGTTTGGAAATGTCTGGGATCCGAAAGGATATCAGGGACTGGATGCCACCGCCTTTCTGGAGAAGGATTTTCCGGAGGATGCGGGGGCGATCCGCTGGCTGCAGGAGACTGTAGAAGGGCAGCCGGTGGTGCTGGAAGCCCAGGGAGACAGTTACAGTGACTGCGAGAGGGTATCCGCCATGACAGGGCTTCCCACTGTGGCGGGCTGGTATGTCCATCAGTGGCTCTGGAGAAATGATCTGGCAGAGTTAAACGGCCGGGTCGAGGATGTGGAAAATATCTACACCGGCACAGATCCGGTTTTTGTGAAGGAACTTTTGGACCGGTACCAGGTGGAATATATCTTTGTGGGAAGCCAGGAACGTCAGGAGTATCCGGAGATTAACGAGGCGCTTTTGAGAGAACTGGGAGAGGTGGTGTACCAGGGGACAGGAGCGGAAGCCTACGTGATACAGGTACGGAATTAAATACAGGATTTCAGAACGGCCGCGTTGCATTTTCAAGTGAGAATGTTATAATGAGAACAAGCGGCGGCGGAAAAGGAGAAGGAAAAATGCTCAGAGGAAAGACAGTGCTTTTGGGAGTGAGCAGCAGCATTGCGGCATACAAGGCGGCGGCTCTGGCCAGCCTTTTAAAGAAACAGGGGGCTTCGGTCCATGTGATCATGACGAAAAATGCCGTGCAGTTTATCAGTCCGCTCACTTTTGAGGAACTGACGGGAAACCGCTGTGTGGTGGATACTTTTGACCGGAATTTCACATATCAGGTAGAACATGTGGCGCTGGCAAAACAGGCGGATCTGGCTATCGTAGCTCCGGCCACGGCCAATGTCCTGGCGAAACTGTCCTGGGGACTGGCTGACGATATGCTGACAACGACACTGCTGGCCTGCCGCTGTCCCCGGCTTGCAGCGCCGGCCATGAATACGGCCATGTATGAGAATCCGGTGACTCAGGATAACCTGAAAAGGCTGAAAGAATATGGATGGACCCTGCTTGAGCCGGCCGTGGGGCTTCTGGCCTGCGGAGATGTGGGAGCGGGGAAAATGATGGAACCTGCGGATATGATCCCTTTTATTCAGAGGGAGCTGGCTTTTGAAAAGACGATGGCCGGGAAAAAGGTGCTGGTTACGGCAGGCCCCACCCAGGAGGCCCTTGATCCGGTGCGCTATATCACCAATCATTCCACCGGGAAAATGGGTTATGCCATTGCCCGGGCTGCGGCTATGAAAGGCGCCGAGGTTACCCTAGTGAGCGGTCCGGTGGCGCTTCCCGCCCCTCCTTTTGTGGAGCGGGTGGATGTGCAGTCGGCCAGGGAGATGTTTGAGGCGGTGACCGGAAGAAGCGGGGAACAGGATATGATCATCATGGCGGCTGCCGTGGCGGATTACCGGCCGGCTGAGGTCAGCAAAGAAAAAATAAAGAAAAAAGATTCTTCTTTAGAACTTTCGCTGGAGAAGACAGACGATATACTGAAATATCTGGGGGAACATAAAAATCCGGGCCAGCTGCTCTGCGGCTTTGCCATGGAGACCCAGAATCTTCTGCGTAATGCCAGGGAAAAACTGGTGAACAAGCATCTGGATATGATTGTGGCTAACAGCCTTAAGGTAGCCGGAGCTGGATTTGCCGGAGATACCAATGTGGTGACCCTGATTACGGATAAAGAGGAACAGCCGCTGGAACTTATGACCAAGGACGAGGTGGCTGTCCGGATCCTGGACAAACTTTTGTCCATGTAACAAAATTCAGGCATTGTATCCCCGAAGGAGGGGAACAGTAGCAAGGAGGAAAAAATGAATACTGTAACCGCAACAAGCAACACGAGAAACCGTCGTCTTGTAAAGGGAGTGACTCAGGTGGCACTATTCGCTGCACTGATTATCCTGATGGCATTTACGCCATTTCTTGGGTATATCCCCCTGGGATTTACGAGGGCGACCACACTGCACATTCCGGTAATCCTGGCATCGCTTCTGCTGGGGCCGAAAAAGGGAGCCCTTCTGGGAGGCGTTTTCGGCATGACCAGCCTGATCAATGCCACGGTAAACCCGACGCCGGCATCTTTTGTCTTCTCTCCCTTTTATTCTCTGGGAGAATTCAGCGGAGGCTGGGAGAGTCTGGTGATCTGCTTTATTCCCAGGATTCTAATCGGGATCGTGCCCTGGTTTGTCTACCGGGCGGTGCAGAGCGTTCAGAAGAAGAGCGGGGTAAGCCCTACAGGGCTTGTACTTTCGGGAATCGCGGGTTCGCTTACCAATACGCTTCTGGTAATGAATCTGATCTTTTTGTTTTTCCGGGACTCGTATGCGGCGGTAAATGAAGTATCAGCCTCGGCCGTTTACGGATTTATCCTTTCTGTTATCGGGATCAACGGGGTTCCGGAGGCCATTGTGGCGGGAATTCTGGTTCTGCTGATCGGAAGGGTGCTGATGAGAAAAAGTGTAAAGCAGCGTCTCGGCATTGAGTAGGCGCTGGGGATGGAGAACGTATGATATTAACCATTGATATCGGAAATACAAATATTGTGGTAGGCTGTATTGACGATGAGAAAACCTATTTTATCGAACGGCTTTCTACCGTAAAGACGAAAACAGAGCTGGAGTACGCCGTGGACATCAAGACGGTTCTGGAGATCTATAAGATCGACAGGAAACAGATCCGGGGCGGGATCATTTCTTCCGTTGTCCCTCAGATCACCAATATTATGCGGGAAGCGGCGGAGAAAATCATACGCCGTCCGGTGAAGGTGGTGGGTCCGGGGCTTAAGACGGGGCTGAATATTCTGATGGATAATCCGGCGCAGCTGGGGAGCGATCTGGTGGCAGATGCGGTGGCAGGACTGGAGGAATACCCGGTGCCGCTCATTATCTTTGATATGGGGACAGCTACTACCGTCTCTGTTATAGACAGCAGAAAATGCTATATCGGAGGGATGATCCTTCCCGGGGTGATGGTGTCCTTAAACGCGCTGGCAGCCAATGCGGCCCAGCTGCAGGGAATCGGCCTGGAACTTCCCAGAAAGACCATCGGAAAAAATACGGTGGACTGTATGAAGAGCGGGATCATTCACGGGAATGCCGCCTGCATCGACGGGCTGATCCTGCGTATTGAGGAGGAGCTGGGGCAGAAGTGTACCGTTGTGGCCACAGGGGGTCTGGCGAAATCTATTGTGCCTCACTGCAAAAGGAAGGTGATCCTGGATGACGATCTGCTCTTAAAAGGACTGCTGGCTATTTACGAAAAAAATCAACAGGAGAAAGGATAAGAAAGATGAAGAGAGATACCATGTGCATACAGGCAGGATGGGAACCGGAAAACGGAGAACCTAGAGTTATGCCGATCTATCAGAGTACCACATTTAAGTACTCCACCAGCGAGGAAATGGGAAAGCTTTTTGATCTGGAAAAAGAGGGATATTTTTATTCCCGTCTTCAGAACCCCACCTGTGATCTGGTGGCGAAGAAAATCTGTGAACTGGAGGGAGGGGCGGCTGCCATGCTGACTTCTTCCGGCCAGGCGGCCACGCTTTTGGCAGTTACCAATATCTGCAGCGCCGGGGATCATGTGATCTGTGCGTCCAAGGTTTACGGAGGAACGTCCAACCTGCTTGCCGTGACGCTGAAGCGCTTCGGCATTGAGACCAGTCTGGTAGATCAGGATCTGCCGGCAGAGGAGATTGAGAAGTATTTCAAACCGAACACAAAGGCAGTGTTTGCGGAGACGATCTCCAATCCGGCAGTGGTAGTGCTTGATATTGAGAAGTTCGTGAAACTGGCGCACAGTCACGGAGTTCCCATGATCTGCGACAATACCTTTGCCACCCCCATGAACTGCCGTCCCTTTGAGTTTGGTGTGGATATTATCACACATTCTACCACAAAATATATGGACGGGCATGCCATGGCGGTGGGCGGATGCATCGTGGACAGCGGAAATTTTGACTGGGAAGCGCAGGGGGACAAATATCCCGGGCTGACTACTCCGGATGATTCTTATCACGGAGTGATCTATACAAAAAAATTCGGAAAAGGTGCATATATCACCAAGGCTACGGCTCAGCTGATGCGGGATATGGGAGCCTGCCAGTCTCCCATGAACGCCTTTCTTACCAATATTGGTCTGGAAACGCTTCATCTGCGCGTTCCGCGCCACTGCGAGAATGCTCTGAAGGTGGCGGAGTATCTGGAACATCATGAGAAAGTGGACTGGGTGGAATATCCGGGACTTAAGAGCAGCAAATATTATCCGCTGGCACAGAAGTATATGCCGTCCGGAACCTGCGGTGTTCTCTCCTTCGGCCCCAAAGGGGGAAAAGAGGGAGCTATGCGCTTTACCAACGCGCTGAAGCTGGTGTCCATCGAGACCCATGTGGCAGATTGCCACACCTGTGTCCTTCATCCGGCCAGCCATACGCACCGGCAGCTCAATGAGGAACAGCTTCTGGAGGCAGGGGTTCTGCCGGAACTGATCCGTTTGTCAGTGGGAATTGAGGATGCGGAGGATATTATCGCAGATCTGGAACAGGCATTACAGGAAGTCTGAGAAAAAATGAGGTGAAAAGCGTGGAGGAGACAAAACTGGCCCGGATGCTTGAGGAGAAAAAAGCCGAGGGGATCCTGGTGACTGATCCTTACAGCATCCGCTATCTGAGCGGTTTTTCCGGGGGAGAGGGAGCACTCCTTCTGACAGAAGGAAAACAGATCCTGATTACAGACTCCCGCTACACAGAGGCGGCGGGCAGGGAG
>URYM01000033.1 GCA_900552095.1 uncultured Blautia sp.
AGATCTAGTACGGTCTCGTGGGCTCGGAGATGTGTATAAGAGACAGGAAATAATCTCTTCTATTGACAGTCCAATCTTTCTCAGCATTAATATCAGTTCCAGCTCAACTATTTGAAAGCAGGTATAATAGCGATAACCATTCTCTTCCTTAAATTCAGGAGAAAACAGACCAATTTCATCATAATAATGCAGCGTGCGCTTATTCACGCCATTCAGCCTTGCAAATTGTCCTGTCGTATATAAATATTCTCTCTTTTTCATTCTAATCTTTTTCATATTCTCTATTGACTTTACAGTTACTGTATTGTTTATAATACCCTCCGACAAAGAAATTTGCAACCGTAATCTGCTTTAGAAAAAATAATATTTTGCCCGCCTGAAATCAGCCGGGTTTGTAAAAAGGAGGAGTCGTATGAAAACCATTTTTTCAAAAGTCAAATTAAAAGGACACTGGATTTTACTCCTGTCCATTCTGGTTTTATTTGCAGCGGTGGCAGAAATGATGCTTCCCTCACTGCTGGCCACAATGATCAACAGCGGAGTAACTTCTTCTTCACGCAGCGCTGTTTTCATTCTTTCTGCTGTTATGGCAGGCGTTACCATTCTTGCATGTATTGTTAATTTCCTGTCTGTAAAAATTGCCTCCCGCATTTCCACAGATTTTTCAGCTGCGCTCCGCGGACAAGTTTTTGAAAAAGTGCAAAGCTTCTCCGCCGCTGAACTGGATCGTTTTGGCACTGCCAGTTTAGTCACCCGCAGTACCTCAGATATTACAAACGTACAAAATTTTCTGACCATGCTTTTACGGATTGGATTTCTTGCGCCTATGATGGCAGTTGCCGGACTGATCTTTTCCGCCGCCACTGGTGGTCAGGTCAGCTCTGTTCTCACAATTGCTATTCCTGTTTTATTAATCGGATGCGGCATCGTTATCCTGTTCGCTTCCCGCTATTCCGTCAGGCTTCGTCAGAAGCTTGACCGGCTCAACCAGCTGTTTCTGGAATCACTAGAAGGCGTTCGCGTTATTCGCGCTTTCAACAAACAACAGGCTGAAAGCTGCCGCTTCGGCGAAGCAAATGCTGATTATGCTGCTACCGCCATGACGTCCGGGCGCATCACAAGCCTTCTGCTTCCTGTTATCAACGTAATCTTCGGCGTGACCACAGCGGCCGTTTTGGGAATCGGCGCTCACTACGTAGAGTCAGGCGCCATGGAAGTTGGTTCCCTGGTAGCAAACAGCCAGTATATCAGTATGGTTCTGATGTCCGTTATGATGCTGGCTCTTGTCATCATGATGTTCCCCACAGCCTATGCCTGCTCCAGACGTATTGCCGAAGTTTTGGAGACTGAAGCAATCATTCAGGACGGCTCCTTTCCTCTTACAAACCGTCCTCTTCGTTCCACCGTCGAATTTCGTCATGTAACTTTTGCCTACCCCGGCGCTTCTGAACCGATTTTAAAGGATATAAGCTTTAAGACACACCCCGGGGAAATTACTGCTATTATCGGCGGAACTGGAAGAGGAAAATCCAGCATTTTAAAACTGATTCCCCGTCTGTACGATCCCCTGTTTGGAGAAGTACTGATTGACGGCATAAATGCGAAAGAATATGCCGTAGATGATCTCCGTTCCCTGATTGGCTATGTTCCGCAAAAGAACGTTTTATTTTCCGGCGATATTGCCTCTAATCTGAACTTTGGAAACAGTGAAGGAACGGAACAGGATTGGCAGAATGCCTCTCAAATTGCATGTGCAGAAGAATTTATCATAAAAAAAGAAAACGGTTATCATGACAAAATTGCCCAGGGAGGAACTAACCTTTCCGGCGGTCAGCGGCAGCGTATGACAATTGCAAGAGCAATTATGAAAAAACCTGAAATTTATGTTTTTGATGACAGTTTTTCAGCTTTAGATATGAAGACCGATCAGACACTCCGTCACAATCTGAAAGCTGCTATGGGAGAAGCATCCGTCATACTGGTTGCACAGCGCGTCAGCACAATTATAGATGCAGACCAGATTTTAGTTGTAGATGACGGTATGATCATCGGACAGGGAACCCATCAGGAATTGCTGAAAAACTGTCCACTCTATCGTGAGATTGCAGAAATCCAATTAGGAAAGGAGGATGACTGAGATGAAAAACCATACCTTTAAACGTCTCTTTCAATATTTGAAAGCCCACAGACTGAGACTGTTTTTTGTTTTGCTCTTTGCTTCCATCAGCACCATTTTTACCGTAATTGCCCCTTTTGTGATCGGAAAAGTCACAACGACCCTGTTTGACAGCATCCGGGACGGTATTTTTTACTGGGATACTATTCTCTGGCTGCTTGCTTCATTGGTATTCTTGTACCTGATTTCTCAATTCTTTTCGTTTTTGCAGGGATTTCATATGACAAAAATCACGGCAAATGTAATGCTTGAAATACGAAGCGATATTGACCAAAAAATGCACCGTTTAAAATTAAATTATTATGATACCCACACCCACGGCGATATTCTCAGTGTGATCACCAATGATGTGGATACTATCAATAACACTGTCAGCCAAAACCTTACCTCGATTGTCACCCAGATTATTACTGCCATTGGAATCCTTTTTATGATGCTGGCAATCAGTCCTAAACTGACAATCATCCCTGTCATCATGGTTCCCCTGTCCCTGCTCAGTGCCGCAGGCGTTATGAAATCCAGCGGCAAACATTATGAAAAGCAGCAGCAAATGCTGGGACAGCTGAATGGATATATCGAAGAAATGTATAATGGCCAACTGATTATTCAATCCTTTAATTATCAGGAAAGAGCAAAGGAACAATTTTCTTCCCTGAACAAGGAATTGCAAAGCAGCTCTTACAAAGCAGAAACAACCGCCGGTTCCGTCAGCCCGATTACCACCCTGGTAAATGATATGGGCTATGTGGTCTGTGCCGCAATCGGCTGTCTCCGCGCAATCAGCGGCCTTATTACTGTAGGAAACGTACAGGCCATGTTGGAATATACCCGTCGTTTTGCCGAGCCATTTTCCTCTCTGGCCGGTATGGCCGGAAGTTTTGGCGCAGCCAAAGCTGCTGGAGATCGGATTTTTGCATTACTGGATGCCGAAGAAGAATTACCGGATACAGAGCACGGCATTATTCCCAAAGACCGTTCCGGAAGCGTCACTTTTCAAAATGTTCAATTTGGCTATACGCCTGACCGCCTGCTGATGAACGGCGTAAACTTAACAATAAAACCAGGCCAGAAAGTTGCCATTGTAGGACCCACCGGCGCAGGAAAAACTACTCTGATCAATCTTCTGATGCGTTTTTACGAAATAGGCGGGGGAAGGATTTCCGTAGACGGCGTCAATATCTGCGACATGCCCAGAAATGAACTGCGGGATCGATTTGGCATGGTGCTACAGGACACCTGGCTTTTTGAAGGAACGATTGCCGATAACCTGGGATATGCAGAAGAAAATATGGACAGAGACAAAATCATAGCCGCAGCCAAATCTGCCTGCGCACATAGTTTTATAAAAACACTTCCAGGCGGTTATGATATGAAACTGTCAAAAGGAGCCGAAAACATTTCCCAGGGGGAACGCCAGCTCCTTACCATCGCCCGTGCAATCGCTTCCGATCCTGAAATTATGATTTTAGATGAAGCAACGAGTAATGTAGATACCCATACAGAAGTTTTAATCCAGCGAGCCATGGCGCAGCTCATGAAGGGACGCACCAGTTTTGTAATTGCTCACCGGCTTTCCACCATCCGTGATGCTGATATGATCTTATATATGGAAGACGGAGATATAAAAGAAATTGGAAATCATAATGAACTGATGACAAAAGGCGGAAAATATGCAGCCCTTTACAATAGTCAGTTTTCATAAAGATCCTCAGATAACAATTTCCCCACAGGAAGAAGTGCCTGTGGGGATTCCATTTGTGCCCCTTTTTTTCAAAGCAAAACCCCGGAAGGCTGATAAACACTGGATTTATCGCACCTTCCGGGGTTCGGTTATAAGCACGAGACGGGATTCGAACCCGCGACCCTCGCCTTGGCAAGGCGATACTCCACCACTGAGCCACTCGTGCGTTTTCAATTCACTGCATTTCCTACAGCAATTGATACTATACCATAAACCTTCTGCACCGTCAATACTTTTTTTCATTTTTTTCAGGTGCGCAGAATAGCGCTGAGCACATACTGGTTGTTGGGGAAATTTTTTTGGGAGATCTCTTCCAGACGGATCAGATCTACATCCAGCCACAGTTCCTCCGCCACCACCATCATGTGGGCGAACATAATGCCAAAGTTCAGCTCATCCCATTTTCCCAGCCGCTCCATACTCCGCTTTTTGGAAAAAATATGGATTCGGCTGTCATAGACCACGAAACGCCAGGGCTGGCTGTTCATGCTGGAGGGCGCCAGCCGCGCCGCCTCCAGCAGCTGTTTCATCCACTGCCTGGGAACCTCTTTATAAACGCAGAGTTCCTTCAGATCCAGACGCTTCGCCTCGATCGGCTTCCTGGTGGGGCTGCCCTTGCTCTTTCCAAAAGCCACCAGCGCCATCAGCTTCTTGTCTCCCCTTCTCTGCTGGCTGCGCTTCACCAGCATAGATCCCACAAAACAGGTTCCGATCCCTTTGCTACACAGATAGAGCACCAGCTGTTCCATCAGGTAGCCGGCATTCATCTGCGCCCTGTCCTTTTCCTCCGAATACAGTGCCAGATAATACGGCGCCTTCACCGCAAAAGTACTCAGACGCTTATACTGTCCCTGCCGGTTATCCAGAACTTCCAGCTCTGTTGCTATTCCTCCGAACAGATCCCTGATCTCCTCGTAATAAGTTCTAATCCCTTCAAAAATCTGTGTATTCAAGGCATCCATTGTATAACTGCGAACCGATTTTCTTACAAATATTGCCTCGTATAAATTCATACTCTCACCCTTAATTTTTTTGTAATATTATTGTAACATGTTTTTTCAGAATTGCAACCGGCAATTTCTTATCTTTTCCTTACACTTTTCCTAATTTATAGAAGTTTTTCCAGCTCCTGCACATACTCCTCAAAAGTGCGCAGTGCTTCCTGAACCGGTTCCGGACTGGTCATATCCACCCCTGCCAGTTTCAGAAGATCAATGGGATCCATGGAACTTCCCCCTTTTAAGAATTCCTTATAATGCTCCACTGCTCCCGGCTCCCCGGACAGAATCTTCCGGCTGATCGCAATCGCGGCTGAAAATCCGGTCGCATACTGATATACATAAAAGGGCGTATAGAAATGCGGGATCCGCGCCCATTCCAGAGCGATCGCCTCATCCACGGTCATTTCTTCTCCAAAATACTTCTTATTTAAATCATAATAAAGACTGCAGAGCAGATCTGCCGTAAGCGCCTCCCCCTGCGCCGCCCGTTCATGGACTTCCTTCTCAAATTCAGCAAACATAGTCTGCCGGTACACCGTGCCCTTAAACTGATCCAGGAAATAATTAATCAGATACGCTCTCTCCTGATCATCTGCCGCATGATCGATCATATAACGGATCAACAGCGCCTCATTGCAGGTGGAAGCCACCTCAGCCACAAAGATCCGGTATCCTGCATACGGATATGGCTGAGTCTGATCCGAATAGTAACTGTGAATCGCATGCCCCATCTCATGTGCCAGCGTAAAGACATTGTTCAGATTCTCCGCATAATTTAACAGCACATAAGGATGCGTCCCATACGCCCCCCAGGAATACGCACCGCTTCGCTTTCCCTGATTTTCATAGACGTCGATCCATCGGCTCGAAAAGCCTTCCTCCAGAATCCGTCCATAGTCCTCTCCCAGAACTGCCAGTCCCTTTTTCACTGTCTCTTTGGCTTCCGCAAAAGGAATCCTGCGGCTGCCCTCCTTCACCAGAGGCACATGCAGATCATACATATGAAGCTCTTCCACCTGAAGCGCCCGTTTTCTCAGCCGCACATACCGGTACATAGCCGGAAGTCCCCCGTGAACTGCTTCGATCAGCCCGTCATAAACGCGCTCCGGAATATTTCCCCCGTCCAACGCCATCGCCCGGGAAGAAGAATACTTTCTGGTTCGGGCAAAGAAGTACTCCTGTTTTACATTAGCATAAAAAGCAGCCGCCAGTGTATTTCTGAAGCTTCCATAAGCTTTGTACAGCGTATCAAAAGCCTCCTTCCGCACGCTCCTGTCCTGGCTCTCCAGAAATTTGATATATCTTCCATGGGTCAGCTGCTCTTTCCTGCCATCTTCCCCGGTAATCTCCCCAAAGGTCAGATCCGCATTATTGAACATGGAGAAAATATCCCCCGGCCCCTGCCCCAGATCTGCCGCTCTGGCCAGAATTTCTTCCATCTCCTTTGTAAGGATATGCTCCTTCTGACGGAACTGTTCCTCAAAATACCTCCGGTAAAGACGCAAAGGCTCATAATCCTCCATCCACTCCTCCAGAAGCGCAAACGAGATTTCCAGGATCTCCGGCTCAATAAAGGAAAGCTTATCTCCCGCCTGGTTCATCAGCACGGAAGCCCGGGAAGAAAGCGCCTGATAATGACCGTTTCCCGTGTCTGTATGATATTGCTGAGCTGCATAGACATAAACCTTCTCCAAAAGCTGCTGAAGCTGATCCCTCTTTTTCAGCACATCAAAACAATGCTTGGGAGAATCCGCCAGTGTCCCCCTCTCTTTTCGGATTTCCTCCGCCATCCGTCCGATCTTGGCGAAGTCTTCCTCCCATTCCTCTTCTTTCTTATATAAATCTTCCAGTGCCCAACAATCTTCTTTCTTCTGTTCCGCCCTGGAAATTAACTTTTCTGCTGCCATCTGTTTTTCCTCCTGCTGCTCTCAAGAAATCTTTCTTCTTTAATAGTATACCACATCTTTTTTCTTAATCTCATCTTTTTTTCTTTTCTGTTGACATTTCTTCCTTCCGGATGTATTATTGTATTAATCACTTAGTACAATAGTACAGAAAGGAGAGTTTCAGATGCCATGGAATTTAAGTTCTGAACGTCCTATTTTTTCCCAGCTCATGGAACGGATCCAGCTGGACATTATCACAGGGCGCTATCAGCCGGGAGAGAAACTACCTTCCGTGCGGGATCTGGCCGCCGAAGCAGCAGTCAATCCCAACACCATGCAAAAGGCCCTCTCGGAACTGGAACGCAGCGGTCTGGTGTACTCTCAGAGAACCAGCGGCCGCTTCATCACAGAAGACGCCGCCCTGATCCAGAATCTGAAAAGAGAACTGGCTCATATGCAGATTCAGGAATTTCTTCACAAAATGAAGGGGTTTGGATTTGACTTTCAGGAAATTATAGATCTGATCAAAGCATTGATGGAGGAGGAGAAAAATGAGTGATCTGATAAAATGTGAACATCTCACCAAGTATTACGGCAGCAAGATAGCCCTCTCCGATGTGAATCTCACGCTGGAGAGCGGAAAAATCATCGGACTTTTGGGTCCCAACGGAAGCGGAAAAACGACTATGATCAAACTGATCAACGGACTCCTTGTCCCCTCTCAGGGACTGCTCACCATCGCCGGGGAGATGCCAGGCGTCAAAACAAAATCTTTCATCTCCTATCTCCCGGAACGGATGTACCTGGGAAACTGGATGCGGGTGAATGACATCATGAACTTTTTTGAAGACTTCTATGAGGATTTTGACCGGAACCGGGCTATGGAAATGCTGGACAGTCTCCATATCCAGGCCAGCGACCAGATCCGCCATATGTCAAAAGGAACCAAAGAAAAGGTACAGCTGATCCTGGTGATGAGCCGCCGCGCGCGCCTCTACTGCCTAGATGAGCCCATCGCCGGCGTGGATCCGGCCGCCCGGGACTATATTTTAAGCACAATTCTGTCAAACTATGATCCTGAGGCCACAATCCTAATTTCCACGCACCTGATTGCAGATATTGAGAATATCCTGGATGAGGTAGTCTTTATCCAGAATGGTCAGATCCGGATCCACGATTCTGTGGACAATATCCGGTATCAGCAGAACAAATCTGTGGACGCACTGTTTCGGGAGGTATTCAGATGTTAAAAAAATTAATCAAACACGAATGGCTGGCCACCTGGAAGAATCTGGCTATGTTAAACGGAGGCATCCTCCTTCTGGGGATCCTGGGACGCATTATCCTTCCCCTTCTGTCCAACAGCAATCTTCTTAAAATCAACCTTTTCGCCATCCTGATCTCGCTGTGCGGCGTATTTTATATTTTTGCTATTTTCGCAGTAGCGATCATTACAAATGTTCTGCTTATCAGCCGCTTTTACAGAAATATGTTTACGGATGAAGGCTATCTGATGCACACCCTGCCTGTGACTTCCTCCGCCCATATTCTCAGTAAGCTGGTTGTCTATATCGCCTGGTTTGTGATCGACGGGATCAGCATCCTAGCTTCCCTGTCCATCCTGTTTTCTGTGAACATGAACTGGCTTACCTTTTTCTCCTCCCTCTGGGACGCCTTTGTCTCTCTGGGGGAAGTACTGAGAGCGCCGGCTCCTCTAGTTCTTCTTTATGCACTGGTGCTGGCTCTCGCCATGACCGCCTCCGGAGTCTTAAGCATCTATTTCTCCGCCAGCGTAGGCAGCCTTTTCAATACCCACAAAAAACTGGGAGGCATCTGCTGCTTTGTGGGCATCAGCATGGCCCTGCAGTTTATTTCCGCCTTCGCTTTGCTCACCTTTAACTGGAGCCGTATGGAGATTGTCACAGAAACATCACAGGCCGGCTTTGGAACCGTAGAATATGTCTCCTACATTGCCCATGCCTGGCCCGTGATGTTTATGATCCTTGCTTTTTATCTCCTGCTGGATCTTCTCTTCTTCCTGGGAACTCAGCATATTCTATCCAGAAAGCTGAATCTGGAGTAGGAAAAGATTCTTATTCCTTCTCCGACGTCACCAGAAGTCCCGCCTCACCGAGAGCCGAAGCCGCCGCTTCGGCTCTTTTCTTTCCTTGCAGGCGAAGCGTAACCCTCCGGATCTTCACCGGCTGTCCTGCTTCCTGAAAGATTTCCGTCAGCTGCTCCTGATCCATATAACATTCGTTCCCCCGGACTGTCCCAAGAATCAGAGCCGGACGTCCTGTCTCTGCCTCCTGCGGCTTTTCCCCCTTCTCTCCTCCGTCCTCTTTGCCTCCTTCTTCTCCCCGATTCTCCCAGACAGAAAGAAACAGACCTGCTTTCTCCCCGGTAAAGGAAGTCACAAGATGCCGGGCTGTCTCTTCGGAAATGGTGCGCCCCTTTTCGTCCGCAAGTCCAAAAAACACCTCTTCTCCCACTGCAAGAGCCGGTTGGCCTCCCACCGCCGTCTCTCCCGCAGAACCGGTCAGTTCCAGAGGATATTCCTCCAGATCCACTCCCCAGACCGTCACCGGCGCACTCCAGTCTCCCACGTACAGCGTCCCCTCCGCACAGATCTGCGTATAGCCTCCCCGATACCCGGGAAAAGAAGAAATCTGTTCCAGCATTTCCCGGGGAATCTCCTCTTCCCCCTCTGCCGTCAGCGTGATGATTTCCCTTGCTTCCCTCATTCCCGCAATCAGAACACCAATCTGCCAGATCAGAATGGCTGTCAGGAAAATTCCCGGCAGCCATATTTTTACCCCTGCTTTTCTCTTTTTCATCTTATCCCTGCCTCTTCTTCAGCTTGATCGCCAGCACTGCAATGATTCCTAGAAGAAGCAGGATCAGAAGGATCCCCGGAGCGATCCACCACTGGTTGCTCTCCTGCTGCTCTTCCTTTGGCACCTTAAGCTCCATCACCTGGGGCTTCGCTATGGAGGAGGCAATCTCCTGTTCCCGGGTGTACACTTCCCCGTAAGCATCCTCAAAAGTTAAAATTACCTTTCCTTCTGTCCGCCCGTACTTTTCCTCATCGCTTCCCTCTGCCGCCTGACCTGCTTTTTCCATATTTTTTGTTCCCACAAAAATGTCTATGGTTCCGCCGCCAGCCTGTCCTCCCTCCAGCGTCCCCGCAAAAAGATCAGACTTTGGAAAAAATCCCGGAAGTTCCAATTTTACCTGTACATTGTAGACCGGGGCTTTTCCTGTGTTGAGTACCTGAATCTGTCCGGATATGGTATCCAGAGAATATACGGTATCTTCCAGCTGAAATTCTTCCAGCTCCACCTCCACCGGCTGGCTTACTGTAAGGAGCACTTTCTCCGTCCCGGTGCAGGCTGTTCCTTTCTCGTCTTCATACTCAAATTGCAGTTCCAGAGCGGTTGTCTTCTGTTCTGCCCCCGCTCCCACCGAAAGGCTCGTGGTCAGCGTAATCACTTCCCCCGGATCCACCTCTTCAAAATACTCGGAATTCTTTTCCAGCATAAGAGCCTCTTCCCCCGGCGACAGGGTCACCTTAAGGTTACAGGCCTTTCTCTGTTTATTTCTGTTTTTCAGCTTCAGCTCCAGTTCATACTCCGATCCGGCGGTCAGCCGCTGGCCGGACAGGCTGCAGGATTCCAGCAAAAGTTTTGGCATATGCAGCACCTCATCGCTGCCCCCGGCGCCTGATGAAATACCTCCTCCGGGATCTGGTCCGGCCGGAACATCCCCCGGTGCCGAATCTCCTCCCCCGGTTCCAGAGTCTGCTCCGGGAAGATCCCCTCCATCCGTCCCGTCTCCGGTTCCCCCGGTATTTCCACCCAGTTCTTTCCCGTCTGAAATTGTAACAAACAGACGGTACTCCAGCGTACTCTCACTTCCGTCTGAAGAAATACCCTTGGCCCGGATCAGAATGGGCCAGCTTCCATTGATACGATCTTCCCTCAGCGGGATCTCACACTGATACAGCCAGGCCTGTACTTTTTCCTCCCCGAAGGCATACTCCTTCTTCTCCACCTTCTTCTGATAATTTGCCCGGACAAAAGGGGCATCTTTCTCTTTTCCCAGGTCGAGCCCCACCGTCAGTTCCTGCTCTTTTAAGCTGCCCCGCACGGTGAACGGCACAGCCAGATACAGTACATTCTCCTTCACTGCCGGTACATACCCCTGGGCAAATGACTGTTCCATCCCTTCATAAAGATGTTCCGAATCTATCGCCAGCTGCGCTTTTTTATCTTCCGCTTCCGGCGCTTCTGTCGGCGCAGAAGTCGGCACCGGAGCAGAAGGTTCCGCCGCTGCTGCTTTCTGTGTGCTCCCCAGTAGGCAGAAAGCTGCCAGCACCAGCGACGCCCATTTTCTTCTTCTCATCGTCTCACCTCTCTCATAACTCCCCCGTCCATTTCAAACACCCGGTCACACAGAATTCTGATATCTTCCCCGTTGTGACTGGCCAGCAGAATCGTCTTCCCCTGCTCTTTCTGCTCCAGCAGAATCTTACGGATCTCCGCTGCTCCCCGGTGATCCAGCCCGTTAAAAGGTTCATCCAGAATCAGGAATTCCGGATCTTCCATAATCGCCTGGGCAATTCCCAATCTCTGGCGCATTCCCAGGGAATACTTGCCCACCGGCTTTTTCATCGAAGGATCCAGCCCTACCTTTTCGAGCACCTGGCAGATCTCCTCTTCTCCCAGCTGACCTCTTAATTCCGCCAGAATTTCCAGGTTCCGTTTTCCGCTTAGTCCGGTCAGAAATCCCGGTGTCTCTATGATAACTCCCAGACCTTCCGGAAAATCCACATCCTTTCCGATCTGTCTGCCACCTACCTTTATTACCCCGGAAGTCACCGGCAGAAAACCGCAGATACACTTCATCAGAACCGTTTTTCCGGAACCGTTGTTCCCCACGATCCCGTATACCTGTCCTGCCTCCAACGACCAGGTCAGCTCCTTTAGGACTTCTTCCTGGCCAAACCGTCTGCTCACCTTTTCCAGTTCAATATATGCCATTTTCACACCTCCCGGATCCTTTCTCTTAACACAGCGCCGTGAGCCAGCCCGGTAATCAGAAGAAGCTCCAGCAAAAACAGAAAAAGACCTGTCTGTCCCGGCCCCCAGTAAGATTCCCCCAGAATCCACTCCTTCGGGGAGATACAGTATAGCCCGGGCAGATACCGCTCATGGAGGATCACCAGAAAATCTGTCTCTTATACACATCTGACGCTGCCGACGATCTTACGCGTGTAGA
>URYM01000034.1 GCA_900552095.1 uncultured Blautia sp.
CGAGATCTAGTACGGTCTCGTGGGCTCGGAGATGTGTATAAGAGACAGGAGCGGCCTTCTGCCGGGAATTACAGTGACTGCGGAGGATTTGCCGAAAATTACAGCGGCAAAGACGGATTCTGCCGGATATGTCCTGGAACTCCAGATCGGGGATCAGATTCTGCCCGGAGAAACGGCGGCAGAAGCGCTGGAACTTCCTTCCTGCTGTTTTACTGTGCAGGTTCTGGAAGGGAGAATCCGTTTCCTTTGCCAGGGAGTGGGACATGGACTGGGAATGAGTCAGTACGGAGCGGAGCAGATGGCTCTTGCGGGGGCGGATTACAGGGAGATACTGGCGGCATATTTTCCGGAAACAGAAATTCGGATGGATGGCGGTGTATAAATTCCTCAGATCTGGAAACTCTATGATTATAATTTGAGATCATAGAGGTGAAAAGATGATGAAAAAGGAAAATTTTACAAAACTTGCAGTCACCGGTATTCTTGCGCTTACAGTTGTGGCGGCAGGCGTAACCATGTATCGGACGGAGGCTGACAGAAAAGAGCAGAAGATGGAACAGGAGGAACAGACGCAGGAACTGCAGGGGGAAGAGACCGCAAAACATACGGAAGAGTCCGGGACTGAGACGGAACAGCAGATCCCGGAGACGGTGCCGGAGGAAGCGGCAGAATCGGAAGCGGAGGCAGCAGACGAAACGGGAAGCAGCAGCGTAACGCCCGGATCTGCACAGCCGGGAGTGACAGGAGAGGAGCAGGCGGTCTCTGAACCGGCAGGAGAGATGGCAGAGCAGACAGCGGGGAATCAGGTGGAAAATGCACCTGTATTGAATTTTACAGAGGATACGGTGATTTCCTGGCCTCTTCAGGGAAGTCCTGTGATTGATTACAGCATGGATGCAACCGTATATTTCCCCACCCTGGATGTCTATAAATACAGCCCGGCCATGGTGCTGGGGGCGCCGGAGGGAACGCCGGTGTGTGCAGCGGCAGAGGGAACGGTGACCGGGATTTCCGAGGACGCGGAGATTGGCACGGTGATGACGGTAGATGTGGGAAATGGTTATGAGATGATTTACGGCCAGTTAAAAGATGTAACCGTGGAAGAGGGACAGGTTCTGTCTGAAGGGGAACAGCTTGCTTCTGTGTCGGCGCCCACGAAGTATTATGCGGAAGAGGGAAGCAACCTGTATTTTGCCATGAGAAAAGACGGCGCTCCCACAGATCCCACCTCTTATCTGGCGCCTCTTACAGAATAGTTTGCACAGAATCGCCGGAAGAGCGTATAATAAAGCAGAGATGAGAAAGTCCCTGGAAAATTCGCAATCGAGAGTTCTTACATTCTGTATCAGCCATGGGTAATCTGCTTTTTCATCGATTGCTTTCTATAAAAACAGGAGCGGAAGAAAGTTCCGTCTCCTGCCTACATAGAGGATTACAGGAGAGAAGATGAATTATACGTATATGCTCAGATGTGCGGACGGCAGTTTTTATACTGGCTGGACCAATAATCTGGAGAAGAGGGTTAAGGAACACAATGCGGGACGGGGCGGGAGGTATACCCGGGCACACCGTCCGGTGGAACTTTGTTATTATGAAATTTTTGATACAAAAGAGGAGGCCATGCGCCGGGAATGGCAGATTAAACAGCTGACCCGCCGGGAGAAGTGCAGGCTTACAGAAAAGAAAGAAGAGGACAAAGGATGAATTATCGGAAACCGGATTTTTATGACAGTTTTTCCTGCCTGGGCGGAAGCTGTCCCATTACCTGCTGCGCAGGCTGGCAGATTCTGATCGATGAAGAAAAACAGCAGGAATACCTTGCGGTGCCCGGAAGCTTCGGTGCCCGGCTGTTTCGCTCTGTGGACTGGGGCGAGGGGGCTTTTCTGCAGACGGAGGAGAGGAGATGCAGTTTCCTGAACCGGAAAAATCTCTGTGATATTTATGGGGAACTGGGACCGGACATGCTGTGTGAAACCTGTCGGAAATATCCGCGCCATGAGGAAGAATTTGAGGAATTGCGGGAATACTCCCTCTCTCTTTCCTGCCCGGAAGCAGCCAGGATTCTTCTGAGCCAGGAAGGGAAAATGGTATTTGTGGAAGAGGCGGATGACAGGGAGGAGAACTGGGAGGATTATGAAGAGTTTGATACCCTGCTTTTTTCGCAGCTGCTGGGGGCCCGGGAGGAGTTATTTGAGACGATCTGCGATCGGCGGTACACGCTGGAGGAGCGGATGGAACTTTGCCTTTCTCTTGGAAGGCGTCTGCAAAAATGTCTGGATGATGAGGAGATCTTCGGTATGGAGGAGGAAGTACAGAGGAGCCGAAAATACCGGGAGGAGAGAAAGAGAGAGACAACAGACAAGAAGAGCCGCTGGAAGGAAGCCGGGGAGCGGATGAAGCTTTTGGAAAAACTGGAGGTGCTTCAGGAAGAGTGGACCGCTCTGCGGGGAGAGGAAAAGAAACGCCTGGAGAGAGGGCAGAAGAGTTATGATCAGATCTGGGATTCTTTTTGCGGGAGCCAGAGAGAAAGCTTCCGGGCAGGAAGGTGGGAGACCTGGGGAGAGCAGCTCCTTTTGTTTTTTACCTATACCTATTTTTGCGGAGCCGTCTATGATGGGTGGATTTATTCAAAAGTAATGTTGGCCGTGTTCAGTGTGAACTGTATTCAGGATATTGCCTGCAGCCTGTGGGAAAAACAGGGCGGCAGGCTGTCGGAAGAAGATTTCCTCCGGCTGGCCTGCCGTTATGCAAGGGAAACAGAACACTCGGATCAAAACCTGGAACTTCTGGAAGAGAACTTTATACAGGCATAGGCGCTACGAAAAAGTACATAACAATAAAGTGGCAGAAGCTTCCGGCCATGACAAAGAGATGAAAGATCTCGTGAGAACCGAAATTTTTGTGGCGGTTATTGAAGATCGGAAGTTTCAGTGCGTAGATGATACCTCCCACCGTGTAGATGATGCCTCCGGCCAGAAGCCAGCCGAAAGCCGGTCTGGAGAGGGAGTGGAAAATAGGATTGAAGGCAAAGACGCAGAGCCACCCCATGGCAATGTAGATCAGGGAAGAGAACCATTTGGGGCAGTTGATCCAGAAAGCTTTGACCAGAATTCCAAAAATAGCTGCTGCCCAGACTGCTGCGCAGAGAAGGGTTCCTGTTCTTCCGTGAAGGGCGATCAGACATACAGGGGTATAGCTGCCGGCAATCAGAATGAAGATCATCATGTGATCCAGCTTGCGCAGGCGGCGGTTGACCTTTTCGTTGATGTTAAGGGTGTGATAAATAGTACTGGCGGCGTAGAGAAGCACCATACTTAAGATAAAGACAGCCATGGAAATAACGTGAAGCATATCCGGTTCCCGGGCTGCTTTAAGCAGAAGAGGGGCAATCCCTAAAAGGGCAAGTATAAGAGCAATAAAATGAGTGATCGCACTTCCGGGATCTTTAATTGAAAAGCTTCTTTTTTTCATAACAGCACCTCACAAACATGATAAGTAGTATTAAAAACTATGTGATAGGACTATTATATGCCTTTTCTGGAAAAATACAAGTACTATTTTTGTACAGTTTCATAAAAAGCCCGGGTGCAGCCTGAAAATGAGCTGCACCCGGGCTTTTTATGAATGGTAAGAAACGGTGTTTTTCCGCGGCTTAATGCGGAAAATTACAGTTTCAGATTTTTGAAAAGATCTCCCAGTGTAGTACCGATGGCCTCGGATTTGGGGATTTCCACGTGTTCTTCCGGAACTTCTTCGGCGGCAGGTTCCATAAGAGCCTTCATGCTCAGGGAGAGTTTGCCGTCTTTGATGGCGATTACTTTCACGGTGACGGGATCACCTACAGCCAGGACGGCGGAAGGATGTTTGATCCGTTTGTCGCTGATCTGGGATACGTGAACCAGTCCGGACATGCCGTCGCCCAGATCGATAAAGGCGCCGTAAGACTGCAGGCTTTCTACCTTTCCTTCCATAACAGTTCCTACCTGGATCTGGCTGATCCGCTCTGCCTTTTTGGCACGCTCTTTGTCGCGCAGTACATCCCGGGCAGATAATACCAGATGTTTGGTTTCCTCGTCCGCATCAATGACCTGTACCTGGATCTCTTTCTTGAGGAAATCTTCCAGATTTTCTACATAGCTCAAAGACAGCTTGGAGGCGGGGATGAATCCGCGGATTCCGTCAATGTAGGCGATAACGCCGGATTTTACCACACCTTCCACCGTTACATCGAGAACGGTTTTGTCTTCTTTAAACTGGCGCAGCTTATCCCATACGGGGAAATCATCTCCCTGATCTACATGCTGGAAGGAAGCGTCGATCTCTTTATCCAGATCTGCCATTGTCATGTTTTCTGTTTCCTTTACTTCTTCGGACATTGTTTGTACCTCACTTTCCATATGACTCTTCTGATGAGCCTCATATTGCTCCTATTATAGCACATTTTTCTGATTGACCCAAAGAAAAATTGATGTTAAAGTAAAAATAGTTAGTAAAGGAGCGTGAAAAGATGCCAAATAACAGAAAAGTGTACATTATCGGACATAAAAATCCGGATACGGATTCTATCTGCTCCGCAATCGCTTATGCGGATATAAAAAACAGAACGGATAAAAGCCGGGTTTATGCAGCGCGCCGGGCGGGAAGTATTAATGGGGAAACAGATTATGTGCTGAAACGGTTTGGAGTGGAAGAGCCGCCTTTTGTTCCGGACGTGGGAACCCAGGTGCAGGATATGGATATTCACAAGACAGAAGGGGTCTCTGGAAATATTTCTCTGAAACGGGCCTGGTATATGATGAAGGATCAGAATGCGGTGACGCTTCCCATCACAGATGATGAGCAGCATCTGGAGGGACTGATCACCATTGGTGATATTGCAAAATCCTATATGGATGCTTATGATAATACGATCCTGGCAAAATCGAAAACCCAGTATGAGAGTATTGCGGAGACGCTGGATGGAAAGGTGCTGGTGGGGAATCCCCAGGAGTACTATGTGGAGGGAAAAGTTCTGATCGGGGCGGTCCATCCGGATATGCTGGGGCATTATATCAGCAAGGGAGATATGGTGATCCTGGGAAACCGGGCGGAAGATCATCTGTGTGCCCTGGAGATGGATGCAAAATGTCTGATCGTCTGTCTGGACTCCCAGGTCTCTCCTCTGATTACCCGCTATGCGCAGGAGAAGGAATGTGTGATTATCACCACGCCGTACGATACGTTTACGGTGGCCAGGCTGATCAATCAGAGTATACCGGTTAAATTCCTGATGAAGACAAAGAATCTGATCACGTTCCGTACCGATGATTTTACAGACAGGATCGGGGATATTATGAGAAAGAACCGGTACCGTGCGTTTCCGGTACTGAATCAGAAGGGGCAGTATGTGGGAACGATCGGCCGCCGGGATCTTCTGAGTGTGCGTCAGAAGCAGATGATCCTGGTGGATCACAATGAGAAAAGCCAGGCAGTAGATAATATAGAAGAAACAGAGATCTTGGAAATCATCGACCATCATCGCCTGGGCCTTTTGGAGACCATCCATCCGGTGTATTTCAGAAATCAGCCGGTGGGTTGTACTGCCACTATTATGTACCAGATTTACCAGGAGAAGGGGCTGGATATTCCCAGACAGATCGCAGGACTGCTCTGTTCTGCCATTATTTCTGATACGCTTCTGTTCCGTTCACCCACCTGTACCAGCTATGACCGGGAGGCGGCGGAGGCGCTTTCTGCTATTGCCGAGGTAGATATGGAGGCGCTGGCTTCGGAAATGTTCCGGGCGGGAAGTGATCTGAGCGATAAGTCTTCCCAGGATATTTTCTATCAGGACTTCAAAAAATTTAACTGTGAGAAGATCCGCCTTGCGGTGGGACAGATTAACTCTATGTCCAGGGAGAATCTGGAAAGCATCCGGGAACGGCTGATCCCTTACATGCAGGAGGAGTTTAAGGATCTGAGTGTGGAATATCTGTTCTTCATGCTGACTGATATTCTGGATAAATCCACAGAACTGCTCTGCTTTGGTCCGGGAGCGGAGGAACTGGCAGAAGAAGCGTTTCATGAGAAGGTGGAAGACAGAGTCTGCCGTTTGAACGGCATTGTGTCCAGGAAGAAGCAGCTGATTCCGGCTCTTATTGAGGCGATCCACCGTCAGAATCAGGAGTAAGAGATGAAAAAACAGGAATGGAAACCTGCAAAGAAGCAGGAGTGGAGAGCCGGAAATATGCTTTATCCCCTTCCTGCGGTGCTGGTGAGCGCAGCAGACGGGAAAGGGAGGGATAATCTGATCACCATAGCCTGGGCCGGAACGGTCTGTACCAATCCTCCCATGGTGTCAGTCTCTGTGCGGCCGGAGCGGTATTCGTATGCGATGCTGAAGGAGACGGGAGAATTCGTGATCAACCTTACTACGGAAGATTTGGCTTTTGCCACAGATTACTGCGGTGTGCGCTCAGGCAGAGATGAGGATAAGTTTGCGTCTCTGGGGCTTCACAGGGAGAAAGCGTCCCGGGTAAAGGCGCCTCTTCTTGCCGAAGCGCCGGTGAATATCGAGTGCAGAACAGAACAGGTACTTGAACTGGGCAGCCATCATATGTTTGTGGCCCGGGTGCTTGCCGTTCATGTGGATGAGCGGCTGCTGGATGAGAAGGGAAAGCTCCATCTGGAGAAGTCCCGTCCCATTGTATACTCGCACGGAGAGTATTACGGGCTGGGAGAGATGCTGGGTACTTTTGGATACAGCGTGAAAAAGCGGAGAAAAAAATAAGAAAGCCAGTGTGCAGATGTCAGGCACCCGAAGAGGGCGCGGCATCTGCGCATTTTTGCGTTAAGGAGAGAGATATAACCGGGTGAAATGATAAAATGAATTATTAGTTATAAAAAACTGCAAGATATTGCGGGAAATAGACCAAAAATCTTTGATATACGGATTGAAAATTGATAAAAATAAATAGAAATGAATGATAAGACACATAAACTTGCATTTTTTGCGATTTTCCTCTTGTGCTTTAAAAATGTTGGTGCTATAATGTAGCACAGAAACGCAACAAGAAATAAGCGGCATGAAATATAAATCTGAGAGGAGCAAATACCATGAGTTATATTGATGAGGTTTATCAGAGAGTTGTAGAGCAGAATCCCAGCCAGCCGGAATTCCATCAGGCAGTAAAAGAGGTGCTGATGACATTAAAGCCGGCGATCGACGCCAACGAGGTACGTTACCGCAGGGAAGCGCTGCTGGAAAGACTGGTGGAGCCGGATCGTCAGATCATGTTCCGGGTACCCTGGGTGGATGACAAAGGCCAGGCTCACGTGAATACCGGTTTCCGTGTACAGTTTAATAACGCGATCGGGCCTTATAAGGGCGGCCTGCGTTTTCATCCCTCTGTAAATCTTGGTATTATCAAGTTCCTCGGATTTGAGCAGATTTTTAAAAACTCCCTCACCGGACTTCCTATTGGAGGCGGAAAAGGCGGATCTAATTTTAATCCGAAAGGAAAATCTGACAGAGAAGTGATGGCGTTCTGTCAGAGTTTCATGAGCGAGCTGTATAAGCATATCGGTGCTGATACTGATGTTCCTGCCGGTGATATCGGCGTGGGGGCCAGAGAGATCGGATATCTGTTCGGACAGTACAAGAGACTGGCCGGAACGTACGAGGGTGTGCTGACTGGAAAGGGACTGACTTACGGCGGTTCCCTGGTACGTACGGAAGCTACCGGATATGGTCTGTTATATCTGACCAGCGAACTTCTTGAATTAAATGGCATCGCTCTTAGCGGTAAGACAGTATCTGTCTCCGGTTCCGGCAATGTGGCGATTTATGCGATCCAGAAGGCTCAGGAGCTGGGCGCTAAGGTTGTAACCTGCTCGGATTCCACCGGATGGGTTTATGATCCGGAGGGAATTGATGTAAGTGCGGTAAAAGAGATCAAAGAAGTGCGCCGCGGGCGTATTCGTGAGTATCTGGAGTATCGTCCTCAGGCAGAGTATCATGAGGGCAGGGGTGTATGGAGCGTGAAGGCTGATGTGGCGCTTCCCTGTGCAACTCAGAATGAGCTGACCCTGGAGGATGCGAAGATGCTGGTGGCAAACGGCGTGCTGGCAGTCTGCGAAGGTGCAAATATGCCCACCACACTGGAAGCTACAGAATATCTGCAGGCAAATAAGGTTATTTTTGCCCCGGGTAAGGCGGCCAATGCAGGCGGTGTTGCTACTTCTGCGCTGGAAATGTCTCAGAACAGCGAGCGTACCAGCTGGACTTATGAAAAAGTAGACCAGAGACTGAAAGGCATCATGGTTGGAATTACCCATAATATTGACGACGCGGCAAAACGTTACGGAATGGAAGGCAACTATGTAATGGGTGCAAACATTGCAGGATTTGAGAAGGTTGCTGAGGCCATGCTGGCTCACGGTATTTGCTAAATTTCCTTTGATAGATGGAGGCGGGGTTTCCCATTTTTCCCCGTATCTCCAAACTTAACAGACTCCTGACAGAATGTGAGGATCAACAAGCGGAGGAACTGCTGTCACGACAGAGAAATTATCTGTTTTGACAGCAGTTCTTTTTTGTTAAAATCCCCGGTGAATGGCATCTTTTCCGTAACGTTTCCGGATCTGATCCAGAGCTTCGTCCAGATTTTTCTGTTTCTGGGTCTGGGGTTTCTGAAGATCAAAAAGAGAAAGCTGCACGGGAGTGTCTGGATCCGAGAGTTTTCCGGTGCGGATACCGAGAAGACGGATGGGTTCCCCGTTCCACAGAGAGTCAAAGAGGTAAAAGGCAGTACGGCAGATCACATCCGAGGTCTGGGTGGGGGAATTGAGCTGCATCTGGTGAGAGACTTTTTCAAAGCTGCTGTATTTGATCTCCACGCAGACAGCAGAAGCAAATTTCTGGTCGGCCCGCAGCCGTCCGGCTACTTTTTCAGCAAGAGAGCGGAGAATTTTTCCGGCTTCTTCCCGATCTGTGACATCAGAAGAGAGGGTGACCGAGTTGCCCACGCCCTTTAATTTTGCAGGGCAGCTGGTCACCGGGGTCTCGTCCAGCCCGTTGGCGTATTCCCAAAGAAGCCGTCCGTGGCTTTTCAGGTGCAGCGTGATCAGATCCGGGTCGGAGTTTGCCAGATCACCGATGGTGCGGATCTCCAGTTTGCGAAGGACAGAAGCGGAGGAATGTCCGGCCATAAACAGGTGTTCGATGGGAAGCGGCCAGAGTTTTTCCGGGATCTGGGAGGGCCAGAGGGTATGGGTTTTGTCGGGTTTTTCAAAGTCGGAGGCCATTTTTGCCAGGACGCGGCTGGAAGATATGCCCACATTGACGGTGAAGCCAAAGCGTTCTTTTACGGAAGCGCGGATGAAGGCGGCGCCTTCTTCGGGGGAGGAATATCTGTGGGCAATTCCGGTGAAATCCAGAAAGCATTCGTCGATACTTACCTGTTCCAGATCAGGAGTAAGGGTTTTCAGAAAATCCATCAATTCCCTGCTCCTGGCAGCATAAAGAGTGTGGTTGGGCGGAACAATGGTAAGGGAGGGACATTTGCGGAGCGCGGAAGCGATCGGCTCGGCGGTGCGGATCTGATACCGCGTTTTTGCGCTCTGGGATTTGGCCAGTACGATCCCGTGTCTGGTGGAACGGTCGCCTCCTACGATAGCAGGGATTGTCCGTATATCCGGGCTGTCTGGATCTTCCTTGAGAAGTTCCAGGGCTGTCCAGCTTAAGTAGGCAGAATTTACATCAATATGAAAAATGATCCGGCTCATAAGACGATTTCCTCCTCTTTTTTCTTAAGTATATCAGAAACTATGTTCGAAAAAAAGAGAAAAGCCCGGAAAAAACAGGGAGAAATTGCGGGGAATCGCCGGCTTTACTTGAAAAGTACAGGTTGCTGTGATAGAATAAAAATATCCAGCAGAAGTAAAACTTAAACTGGAAAGGGATTTTATGAAAGAAAATATAGTATTGATAGGGATGCCCGGTGTTGGTAAGAGCACGATAGGTGTGATTCTGGCCAAGGAGCTGGGCTTTCAGTTTGTAGATTCTGATCTTCTGATCCAGAAGCAGGAGAAACGCCTGCTTAAGCAGATCATAGAAGAGGAAGGAATTGACGGATTTATCCGGATTGAAAATCAGGTGAATTGTTCCATTGCGCCCCAGAGGGCTGTGGTTGCCACGGGGGGAAGTGTGGTGTACGGCCGTGAAGCGATGGAGCATTTTAAGAAGACAGGTAAGATTATTTATCTGAAGCTGTCTTATGAGAGCCTGAAAAAACGGTTGGGAAATCTTCACGGGAGAGGTGTGATCATCCGGGAAGGACAAACGCTTCTTGATATTTACAGAGAGAGGATTTCTCTTTATGAGCAGTATGCGGATTTGATTATTGACGAAGAAAATAAGGACATCGAGGCGACTTTACAGACAATCGTGGATAACCTGAAGTGACGGCTCGCAATGGGGGGACCATTTGGGGCATTGAGTATAAATCAATTCATGAGGTGAACTATGGAACAGTATGTAATTAAAGGAGGCAGTCCTCTGGTAGGAGAAGTTGAGATCGGAGGAGCCAAAAATGCGGCGCTCGGTATTCTGGCAGCGGCTATTATGACGGATGAGACCGTTACACTGGAAAATCTGCCCGATGTAAATGATATTAATGTACTTCTGGAAGCGATTGAAGGGATCGGTGCGGCGGTACAGCGGACAGACCGCCATACCGTCAGGATCAACGGGTCTACGATTGGCGCGGTGAGCGTAGATTATGACTATATCAAAAAGATCAGGGCTTCCTATTATCTTCTGGGAGCGCTGCTTGGCAAGTATAAGCAGGCGGAAGTTCCGCTTCCCGGCGGATGTAATATCGGAAGTCGTCCGATCGACCAGCATCTGAAGGGTTTTCGCGCGCTGGGAGCTACCGTTCAGATCCAGCACGGAGCTATTGTGGCACAGGCAAAGGATGGGCTTAAGGGGGCACACATTTTCCTGGATATGGTGTCTGTTGGGGCAACGATCAATATCATGATGGCGGCCGCCATGGCGAAAGGAAATACGATCATTGAAAATGTGGCGAAGGAGCCTCATGTAGTTGATGTGGCAAATTTCCTGAACAGCATGGGGGCCAGCGTAAAGGGCGCAGGAACAGATGTGATCCGAATCAAAGGAGTGGAAAAACTTCATGCCAGCATCTATGGCATTGTGCCGGACATGATCGAGGCCGGAACATATATGTTTGCAGCGGCAGCTACGAGAGGAGATATTCTGGTAAAGAATGTGATTCCAAAGCATCTGGAGGCGATAACGGCAAAATTAGAAGAGATCGGGTGTGAGGTACAGGAGTTTGACGATGCGGTTCGGGTAATTGCAAAAAACCGGCTGGGAAGAACCCATGTAAAGACTCAGCCCTATCCCGGATATCCCACAGATATGCAGCCGCAGATCGCGGTGGCTCTTTCTCTGGCAAAGGGAACCAGTATCGTGACAGAGAGCATCTTTGAAAACCGCTTTAAATATGCGGACGAACTGGCCAGAATGGGCGCTGTTGTGAAGGTGGAGGGAAATACAGCCATTATCGACGGCGTGGAGAATCTGACAGGCGCAAGGATCAGTGCACCGGATCTGAGAGCCGGAGCAGCGCTTGTGATTGCCGGGCTGGCGGCAGATGGCGTTACGGTTGTGGATGATATCGTCTCTGTCTCTTATACACATCTCCGAGCCC
>URYM01000035.1 GCA_900552095.1 uncultured Blautia sp.
ATTGCATGGCATACACCACGATTGACAAGGACTGAGTGGGAAGAACTATATGGAGATTCCTGTACCGGAAAAATTGTCTGTCTGTGGTTTTGATCATGTACTGGGAGATATTTTCTATATGGATCTTACCACGGTGGAGCAGGATATTCCGGGAATAGCAATGGCGCTGTTTCAGGCAATTATAAATTATCAGGATTCTCCGGATAAAATTGTGATTAATACAAAGATGATCTATGGGGAGACCTGTGCCGGAGCGGCAGATTTTTAAGAAAGACCTTACAATTTCCGCAGAAGGGCTTTCCCTTGACACGGGCAGAAAAAAGACTTTATAATGGCATAGTAACAGAAAATCTGAAAAATAAGGCTTTGAGGGAGCATTACAATGGAAAAAGAAAAAATGAGCGGAAAGAAAAAGGTGCTGATCATCCTCGGAATTGTCCTTGGAGTTTGTATTCTGATCATAGCAGCAGCTTATTTTGTCCTTCACCATTATCACAGTAAGAGCAATTATGTGAGGGATGATCAGGTACAGCAGATGGATGAGGAAGAACTGGCGGATGAAGATAAAAATGATGTTTCGGACTCGATGACTGAGGAGGAACAGAAAGCGGCGGAGGAAGAGGCTGCGAAAATCCAGTCGGAGGTGGTTATCCCTGACGGAGATGATGTATATAATATCCTTCTGATCGGCTCAGACAGAAGAGATACCAGCTGGTATGGGAACTCCGATGTCATGATGCTGGCCTCTGTGAATAAGAACACCCGGAAAATCCATCTTACTTCTTTTATGAGAGACAGTTATGCGCTGGTGGATGGTTACGGCGCTCATAAACTGAATTTTGCCTATGCAGTGGGCGGAGGTCCCAAACTGGTAAGTACAATTGAGCAGAATTATCGTTTAAGCATTGATAATTATGCATCCGGCGATTTTACCAGCACAGCCAGCATTATTGATATGCTGGGCGGTGTGGAAATTACCGTCAGTGATGCGGAGGCAGAGCAGATCAATCAGGGTGCGATCGGAGACCATGAGAATCTTCCGGGGGCGGGAACTTACAATCTCACCGGAAATCAGGCAGTAGCTTACGGGCGTATTCGCTATGTGGGAAATGCAGACTATGAAAGAACAGAACGCCAGAGAAAAGTGATGGCTCAGATCTTTAAGAAGGCGCAGAGCCTGAGTGTGGGTGAGTTAAATAATCTGGCAAATGAGATCCTGCCGATGATCACGCATAACATCAGTGAGACAGATATGATTTCTCTTCTGACCAGCCTTCCGGCTATTATGAATTATGATCTGGAACTGGGGAGAGTTCCCTATGACGGGATGTTCTCTGTGAAGGGAGAAATGCTGGTACCGGACTGGGAGGCGACAATCACAAAACTTCACAGTACAATCTATGCGGAAGAGTGATGAAAAGACGCTGCTATGAATTATATTGTTTTTGATTTGGAATGGAACCAGTGTCCTTTTGGAAAAGGGCGGGAAAATGAAAAGCTGCCTTTTGAGATTATCGAGATCGGGGCGATCAAGCTCAATGATCAGGGAGAACAGCTGGAAGAGTTTCATCGGGTGATACGGCCGGTCGTATATAAAAAGCTGCATTTCCGGACGCAGGAAGTGGTGCATCTGGATGCCAGAACCCTGGAAAACGGGCAGCCTTTTTATCAGGCGGCGAAGGAGTTTCTGGACTGGTGCGGGGAGGAGTTCCTCTTCTGTACCTGGGGAACTACAGATCTGACGGAATTGCAGCGGAATCTTAAGTATTATGGGCTGCTGAAACTGCTTCCGGGTCCTGTTCGTTTCCTTGATGTGCAGAAACTGTTCAGCCGGGCGTATGAAGACGGAAGAAGCAGGAAATCTCTGGAATATGGAATTGACTTTCTGAAGCTCGAGAAGAAGGGAGATTTTCACCAGGCACTGACAGATGCCTGGTACACGGCGGAGATATTCCGGACGCTGATGCGGCCGGAGATTCTGCAGTTTTATTCGATCGACTGCTATCAGAATCCCAAGACCAAAGAGGAACAGATCTATGCAGTCTTTGACCGGTATTCCAAGATGATCTCCCGGGAATTTGACACGAAGGAAGATGCCATGAAAGACCGGGAGATTGTCGCAGCGAGATGTTTTCTATGTGAAAAAAATGTGCGGAAGAAGATCCGGTGGTTTTCTGTCGGCGCCAAAAACCAGTGCTGTCTGGGGTACTGCGGGAAACATGGATTTATTAAGGGAAAGATTCGCATGAAGCGTGCGGAAAACGGACAGATCTATGTGGTGAAAACGATGAAGCTGGTGGATGAGGAAGAGGCGGCAGAGGTGAGGAACCGTCAGGAAGAACTGAAAAAGAAGAGAAGAGAGAAAAGAAAACAGGCCAGGAAAAATGAGTCTGCGGGAAAATAAATGAAATGGCGCCCGCGGTATGGAAAACAGGAAAAGGATTATTCTTGTTTTTTATACCGCGGGCGCCATTGGTTTTGCAGAAAACTGTCTGTTTAACGGCGCTTTCCGGATTTTTTCTTGTTGTATTTTTTCTTTCTCTTCTTTTTGCGTCTTCTTCGCCGGATCTGAACGATCAGTATAATGAGATAGAAAAGGATCAGGGCGGTCAGAATGATCACCAGCGGATACTTCCAGGAAGGAAGTGCGGCGAAGGCGGTCTGAATCCGCTCAAAGAATCCGGATTTAGCGGGCGCCGGCCGGGTGATGGCTTTTACGGCATCGGAGACAGAGGCGGGCTGTTTTGCCATGATCGCCGGGGATTCCCGCAGAAGGGCATGAAGCGTATCGGTTAGGTCTGTGGTTAGGGTGCCGAGCGTATAACCGTGATAGGAAATCCGGCGGGTTAAAACAGAGCCTTCCAGGGAGGAATCTGTGGTCAGATCAGCGGCAGAGACTCCGGAAGGAACGGTGACTGTGATCGCCTCCCGGGCAGCGGGATCTTCCGGCAGCCAGGAAGGGTCGGGAGGACTGGAAAGCCCGCTGTCTGCGGTAACCTGATGAAATTGTTCAAAACCGTAGTTCAGCATGGCCTGGGTGTCGTAGTAGTTCTGCCATCCGTTTGTTCTCAGATTGACACAGATCAGAGTGCGGCCGTCTCTCTGGGCGTAAGTGACGAGGGTATTTAAGGCCTGATCCGTAAAGCCGGTCTTTCCGCCCACGCAGTCGGGATAATAGTAGGGAGTGGAGCTGTTCATCATTTTGTGACTCTGAGCGAGCCAGCGTTCCTCTCCGGTGCGGTTGGTAAAGCCGATCTTATGAATCTGATTACTCTCAATCTCCCGAAAATATTCATGCTCCCAGACCGCCCGGGCGATCAGAGCCATATCATGGGCTGTGGTATAGTGGCTGTCATCGTGAAGTCCGTTTGTTGTGATGAAATGTGTATTCGTGCATCCGAGTTCTGCGGCTCTGTCGTTCATCATCTGGACGAAAGCTTCCTCGGAACCGGCGATATGTTCTGCCACGGCAATGCAGACTTCGTTGGCGGATTCCAGAAGTATTCCGTAGAGACAGTCTTCCATGGAGAGCACTTCGCCCACCCGGATACCGATATGAGAACTGTCCCGTTCAATGCCCCAGATGGCATGTTCAGAGAAGGAGATCCGATCTTCCGGGCTGGAATTCTCAAGGGCGAGGAGTACGGTCATTAGTTTGGTGATGCTGGCAGGATATTCCTGCTTGTCCATCTCTTTGGCGTAGAGGATTGTTCCTGTGTCGTAATCCATCACGACGGCGGAGTCTGCCCATACGGCGGGGCCTTTCGGCCATCCCTCCACCGCATCCGTAGCGATGGGCGTGTAGTAGGCTTCCGGCAGACCGGGATCCAGCTCAGGTTCTGTTTCCGGGACTTCTTCTGCCGGCGTTTCCGCAGTCGGTTCTGCCCATGCGGGGACGGCAGAATATGCCAGAATCAAAGCCAGGAAAAGAGGCAGTAATTTTTTTCGTTTTTTCATTTGCAATGCTCCTTCAAATCTCATTCATCTGACTGCGGATATGGCGGAAATCCCGTACCGCCTGTCTGCCGATCTTAATAATCTTTTTCATATTAATAGAATTTTTGCCGCCCTGGCGGGGACGGAAGGTGATCGGATGAAAGGCAACCTTCTCTCCATAGTGGATCCACAGGACGGAAAGCATAACGTTGGACAGATTAAAATTTTCCGGAACTTTGTTAATATAGCGGGCCAGCGCCTGACGGCTCATGAGCCGGTAGGGAGTGTTGGCATCGGGAATATCCAGATGGAAGATCAGGCGCAGGACAAGACGCAGAGTCTTTGTCACGAAAATGCGCGACAGGCCGTCCTGACGATGGTTCCGGTTTCCAATCTGGATGCTGTACTGCCGTCTCCTTCTCCAGAAGGCGGGAAATTCAGAAGCCAGTGTCTGGCCGTCAGAGTCCGTCTGAAAGATGTAATCTGCGCCGCACTGGAGGGCATACCGGTAGCCGTAGAGAATGGTGGCGCCGTGTCCTCCGTTTTCCTTTGTCAGCGGGATCAGAAGGGGGAGTTCTTCAGTCAGTGCCAGAAGTTTATTATAAGTTTCGTCCCGGGAACCGTCATTTATGATAACCAGGCGGGAATCAGGACCGGTGGCTGCTGCAGCCTGATGCCATTCCCGGGCGATGGTTTCGATATTCATTTCCTCGTTGTAAGCGGGAATGATAATATAAAGAGAATCGCTCATAAAGCCTCCAAAAGTCTGTATTCGCTGTATATTATACCGGGTTTGGGAAGATTTCTCAACCCAGAAGAGAGAAAGCGGTTCCGACAAAAACTTTCACGCCGTTTACAAGAGCTTTTTCGTTGAAGTCAAAGAGACCGTTGTGGAATGAGCTGGCGCAGGGAGTTACATTATTGAAATAGCAGGACAGGCCGCCGTGGGAGATCACATAATCGGAGAGATAGGAGAAATCTTCACTTTTGGAAGTCATACTGTCAAAGTCGCTGACCGGGAGTCCGAGATGGTTTTCACAGACGGACTGAACCTGGCGGCAGAGTTTCGGGCTGTTGGAGCCGGAGGGGGCAGAACCCTGTTCGCGTATCTGGCAGGTGCATCCGTGCATAGCGGCTGCCTGCCGGGCAATTCTTTTGGCATAGTCGGTCAGATAATCGTTGGCGGAGGAAGTCGTTCCGCGGACTTCCAGTTCCAGAGTTACCTGATCGCAGACGATATTTCTGGCAGTGCCCCCGTTTATTTTGCCTACGTTGATTCGGGTGGCCGCTTCTCCGTGCCGGGGGATCGCGTGGAGATTAAGGATTGCAGTGGCGGCAGAGAGCATGGCATAACTGCCCAGTTCAGGAGTACTGGCGGCGTGGGTGGCAGTGCCATAAAAGGTGATATCCAGTTTTGAAGTGGCCAGAGTGGAATTCGTTCCGATACCGATGGAGGATTCCTGGATGGATGCATTTCCAGCCAGGTGGGATCCCAGGAGAAAATCTGTTCCGGCAAGGTGGCCGTGTTCTGCGATGGAACGGGCGCCGCGGACGCCCTCTTCTGCAGGCTGAAAGATCAGTTTTACTGTTCCGTGGAGAGAGTCTCTCAGTTTCATGAGGAGGCTGGCGCATCCTAGGCCGATAGCGATGTGTCCGTCGTGTCCGCAGGCATGCATAACGCCGGGCACTTCCGAAGAAAATCCCTGGCTGCAGGGGAAATGTTCTCTGGCACTGCTTTCCAGAACCGGCAGGGCATCGATATCAAAGCGGAGGGCAGCAGTAGGGCCGTTTCCGCAGGAAAGAACGGCGATGACGCCAGTAGCTCCGTTTTTTGTCTGCGGAAGAAATTCCGGGTCAGCTCCGTGGTTCAGAGCCCAGTTGTAATGGGCAGATTGAACTTCCTCTGTGGGAAGCCCCATACGGGAGGAGGGGAGGCAGACATCCGTGCCGGTAAGGATGGTATCATATCCCATTTCGGTTAAACGGCGGGCGATCAGAGAAGAAGTCCGCATTTCCAGCCAGGCAGTTTCAGGGAAGCGGTGGAAGTCCCGTCTCCAGTTTTGGAGCTGTTTTTCCAGAGCTTCAGATTCTTTCAATATTTTTTCGTACATGGGAGAGGCCTCCTTATTCTTAAAATTGCGTTTTTTCTATTGTAACACGGAATGAAAGACTAGTATATGGAGGAAATCTGATCAGAACTCTTGACAATCGGTAAGTTTCGTATTTATAATAAAAAAAGTTGTAAAAATCAAAGACTGTGAAGGAGACAGTAGTCTGTTTTTCAAAAGTCAAAGCGAACCGGGGAGGGTGAAAGCCCGGTGCGAGTAGAAAACAGAGGAAGATCACTCCGGAGTCGCCGCCCAAAATCGGGAAAGAGAGTAGGCGCGGCCGGATTTCCCACGTTAGAAGGAGCGTATATCGGTATGAAAGAGATACCCGTATGCTGTAATAAGGTGGTTGCGCAGGCAGAAGCTTTCGCCCTTTTACAGGGCGCAGGTTTCTGCTTTTTATATTTTTAAGAAGGAGGAAAATCATGTATCAGAAAGTGTCTACTGATCTGAATTTTGTGGATCGGGAAAAGAAAATCGAGAAGTTCTGGGAAGAAAATAAGATTTTTGAAAAAAGTATGGATGACAGAAAGAAGGGCCCGACATACATTTTCTATGACGGACCGCCGACTGCCAATGGAAAGCCTCATATCGGTCATGTGCTGACCCGTGTGATCAAGGATATGATTCCCCGTTACCGTACAATGAAGGGATATATGGTTCCCAGAAAAGCGGGATGGGACACCCACGGACTTCCGGTAGAGCTGGAAGTGGAGAAGATGCTGGGACTGGACGGAAAAGAGCAGATCGAGGAGTATGGTCTGGAACCGTTTATCAATCACTGCAAGGAAAGCGTCTGGAAATATAAGGGGATGTGGGAGGATTTCTCCGCGACCGTTGGTTTCTGGGCGGACATGGATAATCCCTACGTTACTTATCACGACAGCTTTATCGAGTCTGAGTGGTGGGCGTTAAAGCAGATTTGGGATAAAGGGCTTCTGTATAAAGGATATAAGATTGTACCTTACTGCCCCCGCTGTGGAACGCCCCTGTCCAGCCATGAGGTGGCTCAGGGATATAAGGATGTAAAGGAGCGCTCTGCGATCGCCCGCTTCAAAGTAAAAGGCGAGGACGCTTATATTCTGGCATGGACCACCACACCTTGGACCCTGCCTTCCAATGTGGCGCTCTGTGTAAATCCCACCGAATCTTACGTGAAGGTAACCTCCGGCGAGTATACCTACTATATGGCGGAAGCGCTTCTGGATACGGTTCTGGGCGAGGGAAATTATGAGATCCTGGAGAAGTATGTGGGAAAAGATCTGGAGTACAAAGAGTATGAACCGCTCTTCCCCTTTGTGGAATTAAAGAAGAAAGCTTACTATGTAGTCTGTGACAGTTACGTAACGCTGACTGACGGTACCGGTGTGGTTCACATCGCACCCGCTTTCGGTGAAGATGACTCCAATGTGGGAAGAAAGTATGATCTGCCCTTCCTTCAGCTGGTGGATGAAAAGGGTGAGATGACAAAAGAGACTCCCTGGGCCGGAACTTTCTGCAAAAAGGCAGATCCTCTGGTGCTGAAGGATCTGGATGAGAGAGGACTTCTGTTCTCCGCACCTAATTTTGAACACAGCTATCCGCACTGCTGGAGATGTGATACTCCACTGATCTACTATGCGAGAGAGTCCTGGTTTATCAAGATGACGGCGGTGAAGGAAGATCTGATCCGCAACAACAACACGATCAACTGGATCCCTGAGAGCATCGGCAAGGGACGGTTCGGAGACTGGCTGGAAAATGTACAGGACTGGGGTATTTCCCGTAACCGCTACTGGGGAACTCCCTTAAATATCTGGGAGTGTGAGTGCGGTCATATGCACGCCATCGGAAGTAAGGAAGAGTTAAAGGCGATGTCCGATAACTGCCCCGATGACATTGAGCTTCACCGCCCCTACATTGACGCGGTGACCATTAAATGTCCTCACTGCGGAAAAGAGATGCACCGGGTTCCCGAAGTGATCGACTGCTGGTTTGATTCCGGTTCCATGCCGTTCGCACAGCATCATTATCCCTTTGAGAACAAAGAACTTTTCGAGGAGCAGTTCCCGGCAGATTTTATTTCCGAGGCGGTGGATCAGACCCGCGGATGGTTCTACTCTCTGCTGGCAATTTCTACCCTGATCTTTAACAAGGCGCCCTTTAAGAACGTAATTGTTCTGGGACACGTTCAGGATGAGAACGGCCAGAAGATGAGCAAATCCAAAGGAAATGCGGTAGATCCCTTTGAGGCGCTGGAAAAATACGGTGCAGATGCGATTCGCTGGTATTTCTATGTGAACAGCGCGCCCTGGCTGCCCAACCGCTTCCACGGAAAGGCAGTGATCGAGGGTCAGAGAAAGTTCATGGGAACTTTGTGGAATACGTATGCATTTTTCGTGCTGTATGCGAATATTGATAATTTTGACGCTTCCAAATATACGCTGGATTATGAGAAATTAAACGTGATGGACAAATGGCTCCTCTCCAAATTGAATTCTCTGATCCGGACTGTGGATGATAATCTGGCCAATTACCGGATCCCGGAGAGCGCAAGAGCCCTGCAGGATTTCGTGGATGAGATGAGCAACTGGTATGTGCGCAGAAGCCGGGAGCGTTTCTGGGCAAAAGGAATGGAGCAGGATAAGATCAATGCTTACATGACGCTGTACACTGCCCTTGTGACGGTATCCAAGGTGGCGGCGCCCATGATTCCTTTCATGACGGAGGAAATCTACCAGAATCTGGTGAGAAGTGTGGATAAGGACGCTCCGGAGAGTATTCACCTGTGCGATTATCCCGCAGTAAATGAGAAGTGGATTGACGAAGAGCTGGAAAACAACATGGAAGATCTGCTGAAGGCAGTCGTAATGGGACGGGCCTGCAGAAATACGGCCAATATCAAGAATCGTCAGCCGATCGGAACCATGTATGTAAAGGCTTCCTGGACACTTCCGGAGTATTTCCAGGAGATCATGGAGGATGAGCTGAATGTGAAGAAGGTGATTTTCACGGATAACGTGGAAGATTTCATCTCTTACAGCTTCAAACCCCAGCTTCGGACTGTGGGACCCAAATACGGAAAGCATCTGGGTCAGATCAAGCAGGCACTTGCTTCTCTGGACGGGGCGAAAGCTATGGCAGAAGTGCGGGAGACCGGTGCGTTAAAGCTTGCTGCAGACGGACAGGAAATTGTATTGCTGGAAGAAGATTTACTGATCGATACGGCTCAGAAAGAGGGCTATGTGACGGAATCAGACAATGAGATCGCCGTAGTTCTTGATACCAATCTGACGCCGGAACTGATCGAGGAAGGCTTTGTGCGTGAGCTGGTAAGCAAGATCCAGACCATGCGGAAAGAAGCCGGATTTGAAGTAACCGACAGAATTCATGTGTACGTGAAGGACAGCCAGAAGATCGAAAGCATCATAAAGGCACATGAGAGTGAGATTAAGGGTGAAGTACTTGCACAGGAGATCACCTTTGGCACTACCAGTGGTTATGAGAAAGAGTGGAAGATCAACTCGGAGGCTGTAACCATGGCTGTGGAAAAACAGTAAATATTTAGGAGGAAACACGTATGCTGAACAGTCAGTTCAAATTCAAGAAGGAAGAATTTAAAAAGAACGTGCAGGATAATGTGAAGACCCTGTACCGCCGCACGATTGATGAGGCGACCCCGGAACAGGTCTTCCAGGCCGTTTCTTATGCGGTAAAGGACGTTATCATTGATAACTGGTTAAAGTCCCAGGAAGCGTTTGACGAGCAGGATCCCAAGATCGTTTACTATATGTCCATGGAGTTTCTGATGGGCCGTGCCCTGGGAAATAACCTTTTGAACCTGAGCGCATTTGATGAGATGAAAGAAGCTCTGGATGAGCTGGGCTTTGACCTCAACGCCATCGAAGACCAGGAGCCGGATCCGGCTCTGGGAAATGGCGGTCTGGGCCGTCTGGCAGCCTGTTTTCTGGATTCTCTGGCAACTCTGGGTTACTGTGCTTACGGCTGCGGAATCCGTTACCACTATGGTATGTTCAAGCAGGAGATCCGGGACGGTTATCAGGTGGAAGTGCCGGATAACTGGCTGAAAAATGGCTATCCCTTTGAACTTCGCCGGCCGGAGTACGCAAAAGAGGTGAAATTCGGCGGTTATGTAAGGGTTGTGTATGATGAGAAAACCCGCCGCAATAAGTTTATCCAGGAGGGATACCAGTCTGTACTGGCTATCCCCTATGATATGCCGATCACCGGTTATAAGAATAATATGGTCAATACGCTGCGTATCTGGGATGCCCAGGCGATCGATGAGTTCCAGCTGGATGCTTTTGACAAGGGCGATTACCGCAAGGCGGTAGAGCAGGAGAACCTGGCGAAGAACCTGGTGGAAGTGCTTTATCCCAATGATAATCACTACGCCGGCAAGGAACTGCGCCTGAAACAGCAGTACTTCTTCATTTCCGCCAGTATTCAGGCGGCAATCGACCGCTATAAAAAGAAACACGGAAATGATCTGCATAAGTTCTATGAGAAAGTGGCATTCCAGTTGAATGATACCCATCCGACAGTGGCAGTGCCGGAGCTGATGAGAATCCTTCTTGATGAGGAAGGCATGGAGTGGGATGAGGCGTGGGAGATCACGACCAAAACCTGTGCCTATACGAACCACACGATTATGGCAGAGGCTCTGGAGAAATGGCCGATCGAGCTGTTTTCCAGACTGCTTCCCCGTATCTATCAGATCGTGGAAGAGATCAACCGCCGCTTTGTGATGGAGATTCAGGCAAAATATCCGGGCAATCAGGAGAAGATCCGGAAAATGGGAATCATCTATGACGGACAGGTGCGCATGGCTTACATGGCAATCGTGGGCGGCCATTCTGTAAATGGTGTGGCAAGACTGCATACGGAGATCCTGGAAAAACAGGAACTGAGAGACTTCTACGAGATGATGCCGGAGAAGTTCAACAATAAGACTAACGGTATTACCCAGAGACGTTTCCTCCTCCACGGCAATCCGCTGCTGGCAGACTGGGTGACTGACCATGTGGGAGATGGCTGGATCACCGATCTTCCTCAGATTGGAAAACTGGCTCTTTACGCAGACGACAAGAAGGCTCAGGCAGAGTTTATGAATATCAAGTATCAGAATAAGGTCCGCCTGGCAAAATATATTCTGGAGCACAACGGGATTGAGGTGAATCCCCACTCTATTTTTGACGTGCAGGTAAAGCGTCTTCACGAGTACAAGAGACAGCTTCTGAATATTCTGCATATTATGTATCTGTATAATGACTGTCTCTTATACACATCTCCGAGCCCACG
>URYM01000036.1 GCA_900552095.1 uncultured Blautia sp.
ATCAGATTCATTATAAAATGTCTCGGAAAGTGTCTTAAATTACGATACCATTATACTTTACGTAAAGAAGAGGTGGAAATGAATGCAACAGCTGTTTATCAAAAATATCGTCCCACTTCTTGACAGATTTCGTTTTTTCTTTTATAATGAACAATGTTCATATTGAGGTGGTTAAATGAATACGATTATAACATCAAAGGAAGATATTTTAAAAACCAGCCGGGAGCTGATCCGGGAGCAGGGCTGGTCTGCAGTTAATATCCGTTCTGTTGCGGCAGCCTGTGGGGTATCGGTAGGTTCTATTTATAATTATTTTGACTCCAAAGCGGATCTGGTGGGCGAGACAGTAGAAAGTGTCTGGTGTCAGATTTTTCATCAGCCGGAGGACGGGGCAGTGTTTCAGGACACGCAGACCTGTATTATTTGGATGTATGAGCGGATGGAATATGGATGCAGAGAGTATCCCGGTTTTTTCACCCTTCATTCCCTGGGATTTATGAGGGAAAACAAGTTGGATGGGAAGCGGAGAATGCAGCAGACCTGGCGGCATATTCTGGATGGGCTGTGTCAGGTTCTGAAGCAGGATGCCAGGGTTCGGCCGGATGCTTTTACAGAACAATTCACGGCGGAGAAGTTTGCAGACGTCCTGTTTTCGCTGATGCTGTCTGCTTTACTGCGTCAGGATTATGATCCGGGCGCTGTGCTGGAGATCATCCGAAGGGTACTCTATTAAAATTCTCACGGGAGTGTGAGAATTTTTTGACCGGGAAATTGAACAATGTTCACGAAAAAGGAGGAAATATGAAAGTAAAACCAAAGACGCTGCTGCTGCTTGCCTGCCTGGTGTGGAGCGCGGCAGGATTTAACATTCTCCGGATTGGAGTTATGGCTTATACAGCCTACTGTAGTATATTGAATTTTTTTCTGTCGCTACTGGTTTTTTGTGTTTTTCAGATATTCATTTTTGGAAAGCTGGTAAAAAAGCACACAGACAGAATCTGTTCTTACCGGGAAGAAAAGCAGTTCTTTTTCAGATTTTTTGATGGGAAATTATTTGCCGTCATGGCGGTTATGATGACAGGAGGAATTGGACTGCGGGCAAGCGGACTGGCTCCGGAGAGATTTATTGCCGTTTTTTATACAGGGTTGGGGGCTTCCCTTCTGATAGCCGGATTATTGTTCGGCTGTAATTATGGCAAAGCGATGTTGGGATCTGATGTGGTTCAGGATAAAAAGAAGGAGGAAGAGATATGCAGGCAATTGTAGAAACACTGTTTGATGCGGTTTATTTGATTTCTGTTATTACGATCGGGATTTTGATGATTCGGGGAAGCAGGGGAGAGCGCCAGTTCCGCCTGTTTGGCTGGATGGCTGTTGTACTGGGGGCGGGAGATGCTTTTCATCTGGTTCCCCGGGCGCTGGCACTGTGTACGACAGGGCTTGAAAATTATACGGTTCCCCTGGGAATGGGAAAATGGATCACTTCTGTTACCATGACAATTTTCTATGTGCTGCTTTATTATGTCTGGAGGCAGCGTTACCAGATCAAAGGGGAAAATGGTCTGACCGCAGTTGTGTACGGACTGGCAGGAATTCGGATCCTTCTGTGTATGATGCCGCAGAATCAATGGTTCAGCGCTGAAGCACCGCTTTCCTGGGGCATTTACCGCAATCTCCCTTTTGCAATGCTGGGGCTGCTGGTGATCGTGCTGTTTTATCATAGTGCTAAAAAACATGGAGATGGGGCTTTCCGCTGGATGTGGCTGACCATCGTGCTGAGTTTTGGGTTTTATATCCCGGTGGTGCTGTGGGCAGATACGATTCCCATGATCGGGATGCTGATGATTCCCAAAACATGTGCTTACGTATGGACTGTTCTGATTGGCTATTTTGCGATGAAAAAGGAATATAGATAAGAGGAGAAAAGAAAATGAAAAAATATGTGAATCTGACGCTGGTGTATGCCATTCTTGCTATGGCAGGCGGTGTATTTTATCGGGAATTTACCAAATTTAATGACTCTACGGGAAGAACTGCTCTCGGTGTAGTACATACGCACTATTTCATGCTGGGCATGGTATTTTTCCTGCTTTTGCTGCTGCTGGAAAAGAATTTTTCTTTTACCGCGGCAAAGACCGGGCGGGTGCTGGCTGTTTATCAAATTGGATTAAATCTGACTGCTGTTATGTTTGTGATACGTGGTGTGGTGCAGGTACTGGGGATGGAACTGTCTTCCGGTATGGATGCGGCAATCTCCGGTATGGCAGGCATTGGCCATATTTTGCTGGGAGTCAGTCTGATCCTTCTGCTGGTACAGATAAAACGCAGTATTTCAGAAATGAAGCATTAATTTCAGAAGCAAAAAGCAGCAAGTCTGTAAAAGGCCTGCTGTTTTTTTAATGCATTTTCCACAGGAGCAGCCCGACCTGGGCAGCCAGGATCAGAGGAAGCCCCAGGCGGAATTTCAGATGCCTGGTTTTATGATGAAAGAAAAACATTCCGGCAAGACAGCCGGCGGAACCGCCGAGGGCTGCTGCTGCCAAAAGGGAAGATTCCCGGATCCGCCAGCGATTCTGAATAGCGCGGCGCTTATCCAGGCCGAAGAGGATAAATCCCAGTATATTTGCGAAGATAAGATAAAAGAATAAAATTTTCATAGACGGTGTTCACTTTCAGTTTTCTGTTTATGATAACAGAAATCAATGAAAAGTCAACTGTCAGAAATAGTAAGGATTCCGTAATAGATTCAGAGGGAGGCCATATGGTATAATAATTGCACAAAGTGCAAGTTGGGCGGCGAATGCTGTCTGCCCCGGCAAAAGGGGAATTCAGAGTGAGAGATGGAGGAGGCATATGGACAAGAAAAAAAAGATAATGATCGGCTGCGGTGCGCTGGCTGCGGTTTTAGTTGTGGCAGGGGTCTGCTGGTATTTCTTCGGAAAAGGGGAAAAGGACGACGATAATGTGGTCTATGTGAGCAGTGTGGAGCGTCTGATGGATCTGGGCAGCGGCAACGGGCTGATCAGCCGGTTTGCAGGAGTGGTTGAGGCACAGGATACCTGGGAGGTTCCTATGAATCAGGAAAAAACTGTGGCAGAGTTTTTTGTGGAAGAAGGTCAGACTGTGGAAGTGGGAACTCCGCTTCTGCGCTATGATACGACGAAGGCAGAGGCAGATCTGGCTCAGGCGGAACTTGATCTGGAAGGAATAAAAAACGAGAAGACAAATCTCACCGGTCAGATTGAAGAACTGGAGAAGGAAAAGAAAAAAGCAGGAAAGGAAGAACAGCTTTCCTATCAGATAGAGATTCAGAGCGCACAGACGAATCTGAAAACAAAAGAATATGAACAGAAAAGTAAAGAAACAGAGATTGAGGGATTTAAGAAAACAATTGACCATGCACAGGTGAACAGTGAGCTGGCCGGTGTGGTCAAGAGTATTACGACAGAGGCGGACGCTCAGCAGAATATGTATATGGGCGACCAGACCCAGTCGCTGATCAGCATTGTGGGAACGGGGGCATTTCGGATTAAATGCCGTGTCAATGAGCAGAATATGAGTTCCGTTCAGACAGGAGCGCCGGTGCTGATCCATTCCCGGGTGGATGAAGAACAGATCTGGAACGGAACGATGGGAGAGATTGATACGCAGAATCCCGGCAGAGATGACAGCAACTCCAGTTATTTTATCGGTGGGGATTCTACGACTCAGACCAATTCTTATCCATTCTATATTAACCTGGAGAGCGCGGAAGGGCTTATGCTGGGACAGCATGTCTATGTGGAACTGAATCTGGGACAGAATGAGAAGAAAGCTGGCATATGGCTGGAAGAGTATTATATCTGTGATGCGGACAGCGATCCTTACGTATGGGCCGACAACGGCAGAGGAAAACTGGAGAAGCGGGAAGTGATCCTGGGACAGTATGACGAAGTACTGATGAAGTATGAAATAGCGGATGGACTGGAGAAAGAGGATCTGATTACATTTCCGGAAGAAGGACTTGAAAAAGGAATGACAACGAAGGAAAGCAGTGATGGGAGAATGGGACAGAGTAATCCGGATCTGAGCGGAGGAGAGATAATCCCGGAAGGTGAGACAGTGCCGGAGGGAGAAAACGGTGGAGAAATGATTCCCATGGAGTGAAGGAGGAAGAGAAATTGATTCTGGAATTAAGAGATATATGCAAAGAATATATCCAGGGGAAAATGTCCGTTCCCGTCCTCCATCATATTTCCTTTTCCATGGAGGAAGGAGAGTATGTGGCGATCATGGGGCCGTCCGGATCAGGGAAAACTACGTTGATGAATATCATCGGCTGTCTGGATCAGGCGACTTCGGGCACATTTTTTCTGGACGGGGAAGATATCAGCAAGTGCAATGATGACAGGATGTCAGAGATACGGCTGAACAAAATTGGTTTTGTATTTCAGAACTTTCATCTTCTGCCCCGGCAGACAGCACTGGAAAATGTAGAATTGCCGCTGACCTATGCGGGAATTCCCAAAAAAGAGAGACAGGAGAGGGCGCTGGAGGCACTGGCACGGGTAGGACTGGAAGACCGGGTGGATTTCAGGCCGACACAGCTCTCCGGAGGTCAGAAACAGAGAGTGGCGATTGCCAGAGCGCTGGTGAACCGTCCCAGGATCCTTCTGGCGGATGAGCCCACAGGAGCGCTGGATACAAAGTCCGGTGATCAGGTAATGGAACTGTTCCAGCGACTGAACGATGAGGGAGTCAGTGTATTGATGATTACGCATGACAGGGAAATTGCTGCGCATGCCGCCAGGTGTGTTGTGATTCGGGATGGAATCTTGAAAAAGGAGGGAGAGGCATGAAAAAATCAGTGATTGCTGCAGCAGTCTCCGTGGGGGTCGTGCTGGCAGGAGCAGGGATTTTTGCCGCGGTGCGTGCTTCCGGCAAAAAGCCGGTGCAGGTAATACCAGTTTACGAGTTAAGCACCGGCTATTATGAAGATTCCGCCAGATTAAGCGCCATGATTTCCTCAGATGTTTCACAGAATGTCCATGTGACTAAAAATCAGAAGATCAAAGAAGTCTATGTAAAAGAGGGTCAGCAGGTAAAAGTAGGAGATCCGCTGATTTCTTATGATATGTCACTGGCAGATTTAAATCTTGAGATTGAACAGATGAAACATGAGGGGATTGAGCTGCGGATCCAGAAAGCAGAGGCGGATCTTAAGATGCTGAAAGAAGGGAAAGTTCCGCCGCAGTCGCAGGTAGGAGGCCTGCCGGAGGGAAACAGTCCGAAACCGGAGAAAAAAGAGGCAGAGAAGATGTCTTTTCAGGGAGGAATCCTCAACGATACCCCGATTCCCACAGATGTGCCGGTTCCTTCCGATACGCCGGAACCAATGCTGACACCGGCGCCGAGTGACACACCAAAGCCTACAGTTTCACCGGAACCGACAGTTTCGCCCTCTCCGACAGAGGAACCTGCTCCGGAGCCGACCAAAGAGCCGGAGAAACCGGAAGAGAAGCCGTCAGACGGCGGGCCTGCCTATAAGGATCGGGTGTATACGAAACTGACCTATGAAGCCTATCCTGTCAGCGGAAAAGGAACCGAGAAAGATCCGTATATCTTTGTATGCAGAGATGGAAATGTGGTCGTGACCGGTGATTTTCTGAATAAAATGGCAGGTTATCCTCAGAGCAGTACTCAGACGGACAAGATAAAAGACGAACAGGGGAATCCGATTCCCGGGTATCATTTCCGGGTAGAAGTGAGAAAAGATGATCTTTATAATGGGAGCACCTGTAAAGCCTGGATTGGAAATGGAGAGAAACTGCCCTGGATCCATCCCCAGAATGTATTTGTTCTGGAAGAACAGGAAGCTCTGGAAAAATTGAATCAGGCGCTTCGGCCGGAGGTAGATGCTTCTCTGCTTCAGACCGCCCTGGAGGCGGCAGTTTCCCTTGATATTACTCTGTATGAAGAAGGCGCAGAGATGGATGATTTCCTGGAAGCGCTTTCCCGGGCGCAGGCGGTGATGAACAAGGTGGAGCGGGAAGAGAGTGTTCTTCAGTCGGCGATCGATCAGGCGCTGCAGGCGCTGATGACAGCTCAGGGAAATCTGAAGCCCAGACAGGACAGCGGATCCGGGAACGGTGGTTTTGATGATGGACTGATCGGAGGAGGCGGAGGAAGCACAGGTCCCACCTACACAAAAGAAGAGATTGAGAAAATGAAGACAGAGAAGGAGAGGGAACTGCGCCAGCTGAATCTGGATCTGCGTCAGTCTGATCTGAATGTGCGGAAACTGACAGCCGATACGGAGAATCAGAGTATTAACAGCACAATAAACGGAGTGGTGAAAGCAGTGGGAGATCCGGAAAATCCCGAGGGAACGAATGGAGAACCTTTTATTCAGGTGGCAAGCAGTGAGGGACTTTATGTGCAGGGAACATTAAGTGAACTGATGCTGGATCAGGTGGAGACAGGGCAGTTGTTAAATGGTTTCGGCTATGAGAGCGGAGTGAGTTTTCAGGCGGAAGTCAGAGAAGTGTCCCTTTACCCGGCAAACAATAACTATTTCGGAGGAATGGGAAACAGCAACGCTTCCTATTATCCTTTTATTGCCTATATCGAAGATGCTGCAGGACTGAAAAACTTTGAGATGGTAGAACTGAATATGCAGGGAGGAACCTCCATGGATTCCATGGAAGCGGAGATGATCACCCTTTCCAAGGCATTTATCAGAAATGAAGACGGTATCGACTACGTGATGAAGGAAGGAGAAAACGGCAGACTGGTGCGCCAGGAGGTAGAACTGGGCCGGATTATCTGGGGAGATGCGTATGAGATCCGGTCAGGCCTGACGGCGGAGGATAAAATTGCCTTCCCCTATGGAAAAGAAGTGAAGGAAGGGGCAAAGACGGAAGTGATCAGCGCAGCAGAATTTTGGGAGGACGCTTATGCTTGAGAATATTAGATTATCATTTCAGGGAATCTGGTCCCACAAGATGCGTTCCTTCCTCACCATGCTGGGGATCATTATAGGAATTGCGTCTATCATCTCAATTGTTTCCACGATCAAGGGAACCAATGAGCAGATTAAACAGAATCTGGTGGGCGCAGGCAATAATATGGTGGATGTAAAACTGTATAAAGGGGCCGGCGAGTTCTATATGGACGAGGGGACAACGGAAGTGCTTCCCCTGACAAAAGAGCAGAAAGAAGAAATCCGGGGACTGGATCATGTGGAACATGCCACTTTCTACCGGGGGCGGGATAATTTTACTGCTTACAATGGAAATATTTCTTTAAATGGCGGTTTAAGAGGGGTAGATCAGGATTACCTGGCAGCCTGCGGATATATACTGACAGAAGGGCGGAACTTTATTGAAAGGGATTATGAGCAGTTCCAGAAGGTAGCGATTCTGGATACAACTGCGGCGGCCAGCCTTTTTGAGGGGGAATCCGCTCTGGGCAGAACGATTGAACTGGGGACAGAACCTTTTATCGTTGTCGGAGTGATTGAAAAATCGGATTCTTTTCAGCCTGTGATCAATTCCTACAAAGATTATATGACTTATTATCAGGAGACTGCAGGAATGATTTTGATTCCCGAGGCTTCCTGGCCTATCCTTTACACCTATGATGAGCCGGAACAGGCTGTGGTAACGGCGGAGCGTGTAGAGGATATGAGTGAGGTGGGCAGAAAAACGGAAACTATCATGAATGAGGCGGTCATCGGGGGCGCTGCGGTCTCGGAGGGTGAGACCGACGTTCTGGAAGGAGAGATGCGGGACGGATCCGCCAGTGGGAATACGGCAGGATTTTCTTACCGGGCGGCTGATCTTCTGGAAAAGGCCAAGAGCCTGCAGGAGGTAAGTCAGAATACCAATCAGCAGCTTCTGTGGATCGCCAGTATCTCCCTTTTGGTGGGAGGAATCGGCGTTATGAATATTATGCTGGTGTCTGTGACAGAGCGAACCAGCGAGATCGGACTGAAAAAGGCGATCGGAGCGAAAAAGCGGCGGATTCTGAGCCAGTTTCTTACAGAGGCAGCGGTGCTGACCAGCATTGGCGGCGTGATCGGTGTGATTGTGGGAGTGATACTGGCACAGGTGATCTCGAAAGTTTCAGGAGCGCCGGTGGCCATCAGTGTTCCGGCAGCTCTGGGATCGGTGCTTTTTTCCATGGCGATCGGAGTCATCTTCGGGCTTCTGCCGTCTGTGAAAGCGGCAAACTTAAATCCCATTGATGCGCTGCGCTATGAGTAGTGGGAGAGTTCCCGGATTTTAGAAAAAGAGAGAGCCTGTGAAAAAAGAAATATGTTTTTCACAGGCTCTTTGAATGTTCTTTAATATCCCAGGGATTCTCCCACTAAAATTACTTTAATTCTTCCGGGAATCCGGGACTTGCGGGTAATGACTGTCTGACAGCAGATGCAGTCAGGGCTTAAACAGTCAGCGCAGATACCGGTTTTTCCGCAGGGAGTGGCCATTTTGAGCCGGGCTGTATTTGGCGGGGCGGCCATGCGGTGGATCCGTCTGATGGCATCGCTGACATCCGAAGTCATTTTGTTCATTCCGGTTACGACAATCACTTCTTTGGGTCCGTGAATCAGACAGGCTGCCCGATTGCCGCTTCCGTCAATATTGACCAGTTCACCATCGGTGGTAAAAGCGTTGGTACTGCAGAGAAAGCAGTCGGCCTCCACAATCTGCCCGTAGGTGACATCCGGGGATTTGCGGTCGAGAAAATGGTAGGAACCATCCGTGAGAAGATCCATGATTCCGGTTTCTTTTAAGGTCTCCGAGCCGCCGCAGGTTACGGTAGATCCTTTTTTTAGTAATTCCTGTACTTTTGCTCGGGCACTCTCCCGATCGGGGCAGTAGTATGCGTCGATGGAGCGCTTCTGGAAGTTTTTAATAATACTCTGGGCGGCCAGGGCCCAGCTGTTTTTCTGAGCTGGCAATGTCATAAAATCAGCCTCCTTTTTCTATGTATGGGTATTGCGCTGCCTTTATTATAACATTGCCCGGGGAGGGATGTTAAGAAAAAAATTATAAAAAGTTCACAGGATTTTCAACCAAAAAGAGGGAAAATGCGTTATAATAACAAAAGAGAAGGAAGAACTGCGCAGAAAGTGCGCAAAAACTGAATTTCAGAAAGGGACAGGGATTTAGAAAATGAACATACTTTTCTTTCTTAAACCGAAGAGTGAAGTGGCGTGTGTGGAGGACGATTACTCTGTGCGGCAGACGCTGGAGAAGATGGATTACCACAAGTACACGGCAGTGCCGCTTCTGAACCGGAAGGGAGAGTACATAGGAACACTGACGGAGGGAGATCTTCTCCGCTATATTAAAAACAAGCATTCACTTAATCTGCAGGAGGCAGAGGATATCAATATTATGAAGGTGCCGAGAAGGTGGTATAACCATCCGGTGAACATCAACTGCAATATGGAAGACCTTTTTCAGACTGCCATGAAGCAGAACTTTGTTCCGGTTACGGATGATAATGGAACCTTTATCGGGATTATCTGCCGGGCAGATATTATGCAGTATTATTATCAGCACGTCTGTGAAAATGGACAGAAAGTCAGCCGTGAGAATATGCGGGGAAGTGTGATCCCTTCCATGGGTTGAATTCTCCCGGGAAAAGCAGAGCTGTTGTGCAATTTTGTTGAGGAAACAGATTGTACAATGGCTCTGTTTTTTGTATACTGTAAGTATAGAAATGTGGGAAAATATGAGGGGAAAGTTATGATTCGGATTGTAATATGTGACGATCAGGAGGAGGACAGGAGTGAGGCCGGAATTCTGGTACGGGAGAGTGCCCGGAAGGAGCGCGTGGAGATTCGTCTGGACTTTGTGGAAAATGGGACTGCATTGCTGGAATATCTGGGAGACAGGGAAGCGGATCTGATCCTGCTGGATATTGAACTGCCCGGTGAGAGCGGGACGAAGCTGGCGGCTCAGGTGGAGCGGCTGGCGCCGGAGGCCAAGATTTTATTTGTGACAAATATGGAAAGTATGGTCTTTGAAGCGGTGTCGCGCCATCCCTTTGGTTTTGTAAGAAAAAGGAGAATACAAAAAGAACTGCCGGATAATCTGAAGGATTATTTCCGAAAGTACGAGAAGGAACAGAAGCAGCTTGTGCTGGAAACAGAGGACGGAATGCTGCACTGGAGGGCGGGGGAATTGTGGTATATTGAGTGCTTTGGGCATACGCTTACCCTGCACAGGAGCGATGGCAGAAAGCTGGAGATCCGAAAGCGTACCAGAACGATGGCAGAACTGGAAGAGGAACTGCGGGATGCAGGTTTTGTCCGTATTCATAAAGGTTATCTGGTAAATGTACAGGCTGTCTCGGCGATCGGGAAGGACTGGGTGAGACTTCCGGATGGAAAGCAGCTGAATATGAGCCGGAGGCGCGCCGCGGAGGTGAAAACGTTCTATATGAATTGGAGGGAATGAGAGATGTGGTGGATCGAGCAGATAGCGTCGCTGGTACAGTCCGGGATTACAGCGGACACGCTGGTACAGTATTTTGGCTGCAGGAAAGAACGGCAGAGACCGTTCCTTGTGGCGGGAATCTGCCTGATCAGTTATCTGGTCGTTCTGTGGGCAGAGACGGAGGGGATACCGTCTTTTCTCCTGGCGGGAATCAGTATCGGCGTCCAGTTTTTGCTGAGCTGCATCTGGCTGAGAGGAAAGACTGGTGAAAAGCTGATTCTTTGTATTTTAATAGATTTGACTATTCTGCTGGCTTCTTTGTTCAGCTTTCGCCTGTTTGAACTGCTCTTTCGGATCCGGGCAGTGGAGGCGAATGCGGGAACGGATTCCTGGGAACTGAGAATTTTATTTTTATTAATGTCTAACTTCTTGTTTTTTCTATGCACCCGGCTGATTTTAAGAGGGCGAAGAAAAGGAAGACTCAACCGGAGCGAGGTCGTTCTGCTACTGGCCATGACGGCGCTGACCCTGATCTGCGGGGGGATTGCCTATCAGGATATTATGGAGAAGCGGGGGACGTATCTGCATGGCCTTTTTATTATCGGTATGATTATTTTTACGGTGACGCTGTACGTATTCTTTATGCGGATGCATCTGTTCCGGGAGAAGGAGATGGAGGCAGAGCGGTTCCGCATTCAGGTGCAGGAGCAGAGCTGTCTCTTATACACATCTCCGAGCCCACGAGACCGTAC